>DATMCA010000088.1:0-3572 GCA_035559015.1 Umezawaea sp.
GGAGGACGAGGAATGGCCTGAGTGGCCGTTCAACGCGCTTGCGCTCGCCGCCGCGCAAGGGTTGCGGTGCGGGTTGGCGCCGTTGGCGTTGTGGGTGCGCGGCAAGGCGAACGTGGCCGAACTCGCCGAGCGGGCGGTGGCGGTCGTCGGGTCTCGTGCCGCGAGCGGGTACGGGCAGCACGTGGCGGCGGAGTTCGGGCACGGGCTCGCCGAGGCGGGCATCGTGGTGGTGTCCGGTGCGGCGTACGGGATCGACGGGTGCGCTCATCGCGGTGCGCTCGCCGCTGACGGGGTGACCATCGCGGTGCTGGCGTGCGGGGTGGACGTCGCCTACCCGGCCGGGCACGCGGGGTTGATCGCGCGCATTCCCGAGCGCGGCCTGGTGGTCAGCGAATACCCGCCGACGCACACGCCCGCGCGGCACCGGTTCCTGACCCGGAATCGGCTCATCGCGGCACTCGGCGACGGCACGGTGGTCGTCGAGGCGGGGCGGCGCAGCGGGGCGAAGAACACCGCGGCCTCGACGTCCGCGTTGGGACGCGTGCTGATGGCGGTGCCGGGGCCGGTCACGTCCGCGAGTTCCACCGGCTGCCACGAACTGCTGCGGTCGGGAGAGGCCATCGCCGTCACCAGCGTCGCCGAGGTGATCGAGTCGACGGGACGCCTGGGCGTCGACCTGGTCGAGTCGACGCGGCGGTCGGAGACCACGGTCGGCTCGTCGCAGGGAGACGCGGTTCGTGTGCACGAGGCCCTGGTGCTGACCGGTGGGAGCAGCGCCGACGTGATCGCGGTCGAATCGGGAGTCGCTTTGTCGACAGTTCGCTCACTGCTGCCCGCTCTGGAGATGGCGGGACTCGCCGAACGGGTCGATTCCGGTTGGAAACGCTGTCATGCCCAGGACAGGTGTGGCGATGCTTGACCAAGGGCCACCGAAGGCGCAGCGTCATGGCCTATGTCCCTGCCGCCGCCCGCACGGACTCGTCGTGCCGACCTCGTCCGGTCGCGTGCCGAGTTGCCCGAGGACGTTCGCGCGGCGCTGGACTCCTACGAGCGCCACCTGGCTTCGGAGCGTGGCCTGTCGCCGCACACGGTGCGTGCCTACCTGGGTGACGTCGTTGGTCTCCTGGTGCACGTGGCGGCGGGCAACTCCGCTGACGCGACCGTCGAGTCGATCGACCTCGCGGCGCTCCGCTCGTGGCTGGCGGCGCAACTGGCGGCGGGCGCCAGTCGCACGACGATGGCCCGCCGAGCTGCGGCTGCCCGCACGTTCACCGCCTGGGCGACCCGCGGGGGACTGCTCGCGGAGGACCCCGGACCGCGGCTTTCCGCGCCACGTCCGCACCGCACGCTGCCCGCCGTGCTGCGCCAGGACCAGGCCGAGGCGGCGATGTCCGTCGCAGATTTTGCAGCGGAGAATGGCGATCCGGTTGCGCTGCGTGACCAAGCCGTGGTGGAGTTGCTCTACGCAACGGGCGTCCGAGTCGCCGAGTTGTGCGGTCTCGACCTCGACGACGTGGACTACTCCCTGAGGGTGATTCGAGTTCTTGGCAAGGGCAGTCGCGAACGCACCGTGCCGTTCGGCGTTCCGGCCGAACGTGCGGTACGGCGTTGGGTGGAACGAGGCCGATCGGCGCTGGTCAGCGCCGATGCGTCAACCGCGCTGTTCCTGGGGGTCCAAGGCCGTCGTCTCGATTCCCGTACCGCTAGGCGGGTTGTTCACGATGTAGTGGGTGCGGTACCAGGTACGGCCCCGCTCGGGCCGCACGGACTTCGCCACTCAGCGGCGACACACCTCTTGGAAGGGGGAGCGGACCTGCGCACAGTCCAAGAACTCCTTGGTCACGCTACGCTCGCAACAACTCAGCTCTACACACACGTCACTGTCGAACGGCTGAAGGCGATCCATGACCGAACCCACCCCCGTTCCTGACGTCGCAGGGGGAGGTTCGCGGACCGCAACCGTGAACTCCCCTTCTGCCGCGCACGTCGGAACCACGTCGGAGGCGCACACCCCGGCGGGGACCAACGGTCACCGCATCGACGGTGACCCCCTCCCAAACGGGAGTGCCGTGGCGAACGGCCATGCCGTCATGCTCGCGCCGGCGACGCGCAGCGGCTCCCAACGCCCGGCCCACCCGGCGTCCGAATCACGCACCGCGGATGACGTCGAAGCCGGGATCATCGCCCTCTGGCAGAAGTACGGGAAGTCGCACGAGCAGGTCGTCCGCGACCGACTGGTCCTGCACTACGCACCGCTGGTCAAGTACGTCGCCGGCCGAGTCGGTACGGGCCTGCCCGCCCACGTCGACGTCGGCGACCTGATCCAGTCCGGCATCTTCGGACTGGTCGACGCGATCGAGAAGTTCGAATTCGAACGCGGCTTGAAGTTCGAGACCTACGCCATGCAGCGCATTCGCGGCGCCATCCTGGACGACCTCCGTTCGCAGGACTGGGTTCCGCGTTCGGTCCGCTCCCGAGCCAGGGACGTGGAACGTGCACTGGAACGCCTCGGCGGCCAGTTGCAGCGCACACCGACGGACCGCGAACTGGCCGTCGAACTCAAGATCGGCCTCGCGGAACTGCGCGAGCTCTACGCCCAACTGCAACTCACCAGCGTCGTGGCGCTGGACGAACTGATCGCCGCAGGCCGCGGGGGTACTGGAGCGGGCGCCTCGTTAGCGGAGTCGATACCCGACAACCACGCGGAAGACCCGGTCGCGACCCTCGTCGACCTGGACAGCCGCCGCCAACTGGCGGACGCCGTAGCCCAACTCGCGGAACGCGACCGAATAGTGGTCACCCTCTACTACTTCGAGAACCTGACCCTTGCCGAGATCGGCAAGGTCCTGGGCGTCACCGAATCAAGGGTCTGCCAACTGCACACGCGAGCGGTGCTCCGCCTCCGCACCAAGCTCAACGAGCAGTCGGACTGACCACCACCCGGTGATCACCGCCAGTCGCCCGTGGCCGGAAGTACAACACTTCCGGCCACGACCAACTCCACCACCAGCACCAATTCCCCAGCACACCACTCCCGCCCGGCCCGGCTTGATCCACTCAGCTCACCCGCTACCCGGCGCACAACGCCTGCCCGGTCCGGCCGATCCGCTCGGCTCGTCCGTGACCCGGAGCATCGTGCCTGCCTGGCCCAGCCGATCCGCTCGGCTCACCCCCGACCCGGCGCACCGCGCCCGCCCGGTCGGGTCGATCCGCTCGGCTCATCCGTGACCCAGAGCACCGTGCCGGCCCGGCCCGGTTGATCCACTCGGCTCACCTTCGACTCGGCACACCGGGTTCCACCACGCCGGATGCCTGCTCAGCCCGGCGCTCGACGTCGGGCACCTTCCGGCTCCACGACGGATCTCGCGCCCGGCGGGGGGCGTTGTTGTCGGCCAAGCCGGGTTCGAGGGCCGTCGTCGCAGGTGGGAGCGGCAGTAGTCGGACTCGGCCGGGGTAGAGCAGTCTGATCGGGTTGAGGTACTCCTGACCTCGGCGGACGCCCCAATGCAGGCAGGCTGGGATCGGGCAGCCCTCGTGGCCAGGCTGGAGGATTCCGAGTGGGTCGCCGCGTT
>DATMCA010000089.1:0-2064 GCA_035559015.1 Umezawaea sp.
CGCCTCGATCACCGAGATGTCCACAGTGGACAAAGCAGTGGCGACCCGGTCGACCCACCCCGCGGGCACGTCCTCCCGCAGCCCACCGATCCGGTTGAACATGAAGTGGATGCGCCCCCCGGACGCCTCCTCCATCACCGCCTGCACGGCCTCCCGCCCGCGCAACGCCGCCGCCGTACCGGCCGTGTCCTCGCCGTTCACCCGCGTCAGCGGCGCGAGGAACACCAGGTGCGCCATCAGCCGGTTCAGCTCGCACAGCAACGTCCGCAGCCACTGCGCCCGCACCGGCACGTCCATCCCGGTCATCCGCTCCACGGCCAGCGCCACCGCCAGCTCGTTGCAGAACGCGGCCAACCAGTCGTGCCGGTTGGCCAGCGTCAACACCTGCCGGTAGTCCCGGACCTCGAACAGCTTCTCCGCACCGCGGTGCAGGTGACCGACGAGCGGGTCGGCCTCCACGATCACCGGGTCGTCGGCGGAACCCCGCACGGTCAACCGCAGTCGATAGGCCCCGTGCGCGGACGGGTGGAGTGGACCGAGGTCGACCACGCGGTCCACGCCGAGGTGGCGCGCCCCCGCTCCGACGCCGACGGTGAGGTGTTCGGACACCGGATCATGCTCGCACGTCAGCCGGGCGTCACCGCGAACAGGAAGCACCCGTGCGACAGGCTGCGCACCTGCACCTCCACCACCACGGGATCGGCGAGCAACTTCGAAACGGCGGACTCCAACTCCTCCGGCGCCGCCAGCTCACCGCCGTGGATCCGCCCAGAACCGTCGTACGCCCGCAGGACCCGCGGCGCCTTGCTCAACGCCTCCGGCAGCACATCGGTCCGCTCAAGCCCCTCGCAGGGCTCGGCGTGCACGAACACCGGCCCAACCTCCTCGTACACCCCACGCCCCGCCGTGGGCGAGTAGCGGAACAGCACGACGGGCTCACCCTCACCGCTGCGCCGCAAACAGCAACGCAGCGGCGACCCGGGTTCTTCGGCCAGGTGCACGTGGTGCTCGTCGATGGTCTTGCGAGCACGGTCGACGACGTCAACGGGAATCGCGTGAATCCTCATACGGCCAGCGTCACGCCCGAACACCCACGACGCCGGCGGTTATCCGACACGGAGCCTCAGGCGGTCGCGATCCTCAGCACCAACGTGACGGCCGACAGGATCGTCAGCACCAACGACGGCGCCACCAGCGCGAACTTCTCCTTGAACCGCACGTGCGTGATCACCGCACCAACCATCAACAACGTCAGCCCCACGGCCGCCGCGATCCCCAACGGCGCCCACCAGAGCCCGATGACCAGTCCGGCGGCACCGGCAACCTCCGCCACCCCGATCAACTGGTACTGCCCGACCGTGAACCCGTGCGTAGTGGCCGCCTCGACCATCGCCTTGTTCTTGGTGATCTTCGAGATGCCCGCCCCCAGGAAGACGAGGGCAAGTAGTGCGCTGAGGACAAGCGTTGCAAGGAACATAGGGTTGACGGTATCAGATCGTTGAGGATGTTCAATGGTTCAGCCGGCAGGTACAGTTCGTGATGTGGACGAGGAACGGGTCGGACTGGTGCTCATGCACCTGGGCAGGGACATCGACGCCCGCTTGCGCAAACAACTCAGCACGGCCGGCCTGACACCCCGCCACGGCTTCACCCTCTCCCACCTGTGCGACCACGGCCCAACCAGCCAGCAAAGCCTCTTGGACGTACTGGACGTAGACCCCAGCGTCCTGGTGGCAATCCTCAACGACCTGGAAAAAGCGGGCCTGGCCGAACGCAAACGCGACCCGGAAGACCGCCGCAGGCACATCGTGGTCATGTCCGACAAGGGCCGCGAAGCACTGAGCGGCATGCACGGCGCAATAGACACCATCGAACGAGAAATGCTAGCGGACCTATCCCCAGCAGACGCAAAACAACTGCAAGCCCTACTGCTGAAGGTCCGCCCCCCAACAGGCACCACCCCCTGCTCAGGCGACTAGCAGCAGGTGAGGGCCATGGCAGGGCTGTCGGCCAACGCTGGTGACCCACCACCAACAACCGGCAGCCAGACCGGTCTCTAAAACC
>DATMCA010000090.1:0-2023 GCA_035559015.1 Umezawaea sp.
ATCAGCGCCTCGATCATCGCCCGGCCGGACACACCGAGCACGTCGGTGAGCACCGAGGAGATCTTGACCAGGGCGTCCTCGAGCAGCTTCTCGACCCGCTGCTTAACCCGGGTACGGTCCTCGACCAGGTCGTATCGGGACCCGGGCCAGATCCCGCACGTGGCGCATCGGCTCGGCGGGCACCAGCGACGGGGACAGCATCGAGCGCTCGGCCAGCTTCGCCAGCCACACCGCGTCGATCTTGTCCGTCTTCGGGCGACCCGGGACGTTCTTCACCTGCGCGGCGTTGACCAGCCATACGATCAACCCGGCCGCCTCGAGCAGGTAGTAGAACGGGCGCCAGTAATCCGATGTGGACTCCACCACCACCCGGGTCACCCGCTCGCAGCGCAGGTGATCACCGAGTTCGACCAGGGCGGCGGTGGTCGACTGCACCGGCCACACCTTGGTGACCCGCCGGCCCGGGATCGTCTCGTGCGGGATCCGCAGGCACACCATCCCGCTGGCCTTGGCCACGTCGATCGCCGCGACCCGCTCCACGATCGGTTCGTGCTCCTCGACGTGCACCTCGACCGGCTGTTGCATCGCCTCGTCCTCCTCTCGGGCGTAGCCTCGCCAGGCGGGGCTGCCCGAGGGGACCGGTGGGACTCGCAGAATCTGACCGGCGTGCTCGTAGCAACAGTGCGCAACCCGTCAAAGGGCCCCGGCGCCAGACTGAGACACGGCCTCCAGTGCCAACGAAACGACGGCGTCGGGCGGGCAGCCCCGTACCAAGGCTTTCACGCCCGCGCGGCGCCCCACCGGGGCATGGGGACTGACCGGAAAATCGAGCCGGGGACGGGCGAACGGGACCGCCGGCGCGGCCGTGCGTGACGGCGGTGTCGGGGACGGGCTGACCGGGCCACCGCTAGTGACCCGTGGGGTGGTGAGGATCAGGCGGAGAGTTCGGCGAGCCGGACTTCGTAGCCGAGGGCGTGCAGTTGGCGCAGCAGGTGGGTTGTACGGCGGGCGCGGTCGATCCGCTTGGCGTAGAAGTCGGATCCGAGGTCGGTGAACTCGGCGGTGGGGTCGGCGAGCAGGTGGAAGAAGATCACCAGGATGGAGCGTTGCAACGCGACCAGGGCTTTCGCCTTGGGCATGCGTTTGATCAACCGTCGATAGCGTTGGCCGAGGAAGGTGTCCGTCTTCGCGGCACCGGTCGCGATCTGCGCGAGCGCGGATTTGAGGTAGGGGTTGCCCTTGCCGGTGCGGGCCCGCGCGTTGTGGCGGCCGGATTGGCGGGTGTGCGGGGCGACCCTGGCCCAGGAGCACAACCGCCCGGCGGTGCCGAACACGCTCATGTCCAGGCCGATTTCACCCAGGACCGCGCGAACCGAGTCCGGGCCGCCGCCGGGAACGGCGCACAGCCGGGCGATCGCACCGTCGTAGCCGGCCGGTGCCGGTAGAGCCGTCGATGATTCTGCGTTGGTCGCCCCGCCGGCGCCGGTGGTCGCGGTCGGGGTAGTCGAAGTGGAGGTGGGCAGGGCGCGGATCGCGGTGTCGAGCAGCCCGGTGACCTCCTCGATGCGCACGGTCAGCTCGTCGAGCTGGCCGAGCAACAGCCGGGCCAGCCGGGCGTGATGCTCGGTGAACCGCCCGTGCAGGGCCCGTTCCAGGGCGGTCCGGTTGCGCCGTGCCCGGCCCTTCGCCAGCTCGGCCAGCACCTTGGGGTTGCGCTGACCGGCGATCAACGCCGCGATCATCGCCCGGCCGGAGACCCCGAGCACGTCGGTGAGCACCGACGAGATCTTGATCAGGGCGTCCTCGAGCAGCTTCTCGATCCGCTGCTTGACCCGGGTGCGGTCCTCGACCAGGTCGAACCGGGCCCGGGCCAGGTCGCGGACCTGGCGCATCGGCTCGGTGGGCACCAGCGAGGGCGTGACCATTGACCGCTCGGCGAGCTTGGCCAGCCACACCGCGTCGAGCTTGTCGGTCTTCGGGCGGCCCGGGACGTTCTTGACCTGGGCGGCTCGACTCGCCGCCT
>DATMCA010000091.1:0-5319 GCA_035559015.1 Umezawaea sp.
GGTGACCCCTCCCGAGGTCCGCTCGACGGCGTTCGCGCTGGTCGGCTTCTGCCTGGCGTTCGTCGGCGGACTCGGCGGCGGGCTGGCCACCGGCGTGGTCGAGGCGCTCTGGGACGACCGGGCCGCCATCGCCGTGGTCGCGCCGATCGCCTCCGTGGCGGCGGGCCTCGTCCTGGCGGGCGGCGCGCGCCACCTGCCCCACGACCTCGCAAAGGCCGCCGCCGACGCGCGCGGTCGAGGGCTCCGCTGAGGTTCCGCGCTCAGCGCCGTCCGTCCCACGCCGCCCGCTCGACCCCCGCGGCGTCGGGGACCACCGCCGACGGGGTGTCGTAGACCATCGTCGACCGCTCACCGGTGTCGTAGACGGGCCAGCCGGGGTCGCCGGTGGTGGCGAAGTCCACCCACGCCCGGTGCATCTCCGTCGCGAGCGCGGCGGGCGCGCCGTCGAACTTCTGCCGGGTCTCCGGCGGGAGCTGGTCGACCACGGCGAGGTCGTCGCGGGTGAAGGGGATCTCGATGCCGTGGAAGGACGACCGGCCGCGAGGCCTGGTCGACGGCTCCCACCGGAACTCGTACAGCCACGACGGCGCCTTCCTGGCCTCGACCAGGCGGATCGTCGGGATGCGGAAACCCCAGTCGGTCCCCGCCGCCTCGGCGAGTTCGGTGCGGTCGGAGAGGCCGCGGCCACCCGTCCGGTACGCCTCCCGCATGAGCTTGTCCAGGCCTACCGCGCGGCGCAGCCCGCGGACGGCGAGCGGCCCGAGCACCGGCAGTTCGCGGATGGCGGCGACGAAGTCGACTGTCTCGTTGCGCACGGTCCCCGTCAGCAGGGGCTTGTCCGACCCCGCGGCGGCGTCCAGCGGCGGCGCGGGCAGCAGGTCCGTGCCGTGCACCGCGCGGAACGGGCTCAGCAGCAGCGAGCGCGCGTCCCCGCGCACGAAGCCCAGGATGAACCGCACCGCCAGCCACTGCGCCGTGGCGGCGGTGCGCTCCAGCGACACGCCCGCGAAGCCCTCGGGGGTCGCGGGAACCCTGAGGCGACGGGCGGCCATGCGGGTCACGCGGGCCGCCTCGTCCGCGTCCACGCTCGCCATCGAACAGCCGCTCTGCGCTATCGCCCGCGAGAACAGGTCCCGCGAGCCGGGCATCGCGAGTTGGACCATGACGCTCACGGCACCGCCGGACTGGCCCATGATCGTGACCCGGTCGGGGTCGCCGCCGAAGGCCGCGATGTTGCGCCGCACCCACTCCAGGGCGGCCTGCTGGTCGCGCAGCCCGAGGTTGTCGTGGCCCTCGCCGAAGTAGAGGAAGCCGTCGACGCCCACCCGGTAGTTGATGCCGACGTGCACGACGCCGTCCCGGGCGAACGTGCGACCGCTGTACCCGGCGAAGGACCCGGCCCCGATCAGGTACCCGCCGCCGTGGACGTGCACGACCACCGGCAGCCCCGCCGCCCCCGGATCGGGCGTCCAGACCTCCAGCGTGAGGCAGTCCTCCCCGATCATGCTCGCGTCGCCCGGCGAGAAGACCGGCGCCAGCGGGTCGCCCGCCAGGACGGGCTGCGGGGCGATGGCTCCGGCGCGGGTCGCGTCCCGCACGCCGTCCCACTTCTCCGGCGGCTGGGGCGGCAGGAACCGCCTCGGCCCGAACGGCGGCGCGGCGTACGGCACCGCGCGGAAGTGGTGCAGACCGTCCACGACGGCACCGGCGACGGTGCCGTGCTCGGTGGTCACGTGCGTCATGGGATCTGCCTTCTGCTCAGCGTGAGGTGGCGCGCTCGGCGAGCACGCGGTCGCGCAGGAGTGCCCGGCGGACCTTCCCGGCGTCGTCCCGCAGGGGTTCGGTCGTGCGTTCGAAGGTGCGCGGGACCTTGTAGCGGACCAGGCGCTCGGCCACGTGCGCCACGAGGTCCTCGTCGGTCACCGGGCCGGAGGTCTGCACGATCGCGTGCAGGACGTTGCCGTACTCGTCGTCGGGCACGCCCACGACGCAGCTGGAGACCACCAGCGGGTGCTCGTCGAGTGCGCTCTCGACCTCCGCCGGGTAGACGTTGGCGCCGCCGACGACGACCATGTCGGCCTTGCGGTCGACCAGGTAGAGCCAGCCGTCCCGCACGGAACCGAGGTCGCCGACCGTCTCGAAGCCGCGCCCGTCCCGGTTCGGTGTGGCGCCGAGGTAGAAGTACGGGCCGGACTTCTCGGCGGTGCGGCGCATCCACAGCTCGCCCACGGTCCCGTCGGGCACGACGTCCCCCCGCTCGTCCCGCACCTCGATCTCGCCGACGAGCACGCGGCCGACCGATCCGGGGTGCGAGAGCCACCCGTGGCCGTCGGTGATCACGATCGCCTGCGCCTCGGTCGCGGCGTAGAACTCCAGGAGCCGGTCGGCCCCGATCCAGTCGACCCAGAACCGCTGGAGCCACTGCGGGCAGGGAGCGGCGCCGGTGGCCACCAGTTCGAGGCTGGACAGGTCGGCCGCGGCGCGGACCTCCTCGGGCAGCCGGGCGATGCGGTGCAGTTCCGTCGGCACGAGGCAGGCCCACTGGATCCGGTGCCGCGCGACGAGGTCGAGGGTCTTCGCGGCGTCGAAGCGCGGCAGCACCACCACGTGGCCGCCGGTGATGAGCGCGGCCGTCGCCCACAGGAACGCGGCGTTGTGCCCGAGCGGCGTGGCGACGAGCACCGTGCTCCCCGGACGCATCCGGATGAGCGGCATCAGGGGCACGAGCGCGTCGGCGGTCGCGGGCTGGTCGCCCACGATGACCTTGGGGACGCCCGTGCTGCCGCCGGAGGTCGGGGCCTTCCAGTACCGCGACACGACCAGCGGCAGCGGGCCGTCGTCCAGGGCCTCGTCGGGCTCGAACCCGACGGGGACCCACGGCGCGGCGTCACCGGCGTCGAGGCCGACGACGAGCGCGGGCCGCACGATCCCGACGATCGCGGCCAGTTCGCGGGCCGGCAGGCGGGACGACACGGGCTGGGGCGTGGCACCGAGCTTCCAGACCGCGATCACGGCCTCGACGAACGCGGTGCCGCTCGGCAGTCCGATGGTCACGTACGCGCCCTCGCCGACGCCGAGCGCCGCGTACGCGCGGGCCAGGCGGTTGCCGCGCCGGTCGAGTTCGCCGCGCGTCAGCGAGCCGCCGTCGTCGGTGAGGGCGACGGCGTCGGAGTCCTGCTCCGCGAAGCGGCGGAGGGAGGTGACGAAGGGCGTGCCGGGGTCGAAGAACTCGCTGTGCGGGGCGGTGTCGGACATCGGCCCTCCGGTCGAGGCGTCACAACGGTGGGACACCAGCCAACCAACGGCCCAATGAATAGTCAAGGCGTACTAGTCAGCAAGTGCTACTTCATCGTTCGTCGAGCATGGCGTGGGCGGTGCTCCGCCACAGGGCGAGGTTGGGGTCCCTCCGGTGGTCGCGGGGCTCGAACGCGTAGGTCAGCGCCACGCCGCGCATGCTGGAGACCAGCAGCGAGGTGAGGTCCACGAAGGCCGGGCGCGCCGCGCGGTGCGCCCCGAACAGGCCGGGGAGCACCTGCTCGCGGATCACCTTCATCACGGCGTGCTCGTGCGGCGCGAGAGCGGCGGCCAGGTCGGGGTTGTGGGCGGCGGCGAACCAGAGTTCGCGCGACGCCGTGAACAGCGGCCCGTGGTAGGTGTCCCACAGCGCGTCGACCGCCTCGTCCAACCCTCCCGACGACGAGTCGCCGAACCGCGCGAGATCCTCCGTGCGCTCCGCGGCGAGGTGCTTCATCGCCGCGACCAGCAGGTCGTCGCGCACCGGGAACTGGTGCAGCAGGCTGCCGCGCGAGACGCCGGCGCGCTGCTGGATGCGCGAGGTCGTGGTCGCCTGGTAGCCCTCCTCGGCGAGGCACTCGACCGCGGCCCGGAGGATGCGCTCGCGCGTGTCCCACGCTCGCTGCTGCACGGGGAGGGACGCACCCGCCGAAGTCGCCATGCGCGCAGCATAGCCATCGATTGACTAGTACGCCTTGACTAATTCTCCGGATCGGGGTCATAGTCGCCGGGGTCGCCGACACGCGGCACGAGCGAAGGAGGCCCGCATGGGCGCAGCAGTCATCGCCGGGGTCGGGATGGTGCCGTTCACCAAACCGAGCGCCGGGGCGCGGTACGAGGACATGGCGGCGGGCGCGGTCCGAGCCGCGCTGAGCGACGCGGGCCTCGACTACACCGACGTCGAGCAGGCCTACGCGGGCTGGGTCTACGGCGACTCGACCTCGGGCCAGGCCGCCCTCTACGGGGTCGGGCTGAGCGGCATCCCCATCGTCAACGTCAACAACAACTGCTCCACCGGCTCCACGGCCCTGTTCCTGGCCCGCCAGGCCGTCGAATCCGGCGCGGTCCAGTGCGCCCTCGCCCTGGGGTTCGAGCAGATGACGCCCGGCGCCCTCTCGGCCGCGTGGACGGACCGCACCTCCCCCTTCGCGGCCTTCGACGCGGCGAACGACCGGGTCCAGGGCGCGAGCGACGGCCCGATGGCCCCGCGCTACTTCGGCGGGGCGGGCCGCGCGCACATGGAGCGCTTCGGCACCAGGCCCGAGACGTTCGCGAAGATCTCGGTCAAGGCCCGGCTGCACGCCGCGAACAACCCGTACGCCGTGTTCCGCGACTCCGTGACGGTCGACCAGGTCCTGGCCTCGCCGATGATCCACGACCCCCTCACCCGGCTGATGTGCTGCCCGCCCACCTGCGGGGCGGCGAGCGCGGTCGTGTGCACGCCGGAGTTCGCGGCGCGGCACGGGATCGACGCGAGCGTCGTCGTCCGCGCCCAGGCGATGACGACCGACACCCCCGGCACGTTCGAGTCCGACGACCTCCGCAAGCTCGTCGGCGCGGACATGACGCAGGCCGCGGCGCGCAAGGTCTACGAGGCCTCCGGCGTCGCACCCGAGGACATCCGGGTCGTCGAGCTGCACGACTGCTTCGCCACCAACGAGCTCATCAGCTACGAGGCACTCGGCCTCACGCCGGAGGGCACCGGCGAGAAGTTCGTCGAGGACGGCGACAACACCTACGGCGGCCGCGTCGTGACGAACCCGTCCGGCGGCCTGCTGTCCAAGGGCCACCCGCTCGGCGCGACCGGCCTCGCGCAGTGCGCGGAGCTCGTCTGGCAGCTGAACGGCATGGCGGAGAAGCGCCAGGTCGAGGGCGCCCGCATCGCGCTCCAGCACAACGTCGGCCTCGGCGGCGCCTGCGTGGTGACAATGTATCGGAAGGACTGAGCGACCGGAGAGGTTTCCATGCGAGTCCGAGCGCTCGTCGTCTGCAGCGTGTTGGCAGTCGCGCTGCAGGCGTGCGGGG
>DATMCA010000092.1:0-20784 GCA_035559015.1 Umezawaea sp.
CGCGGCGGAGGGCGAGGAGCCCTCCATGACCTCGCGGCCGAGTTCGTCCATGGCGGCGCGCAGGTCCGTCGGCGGCGCCAGGGGGTCCGGGCCGTCGACGTAGCGCCCGTAGCGGTATCCGCTCATCCGTACACCGATCGATCGTCGTCGCTGTCCTTGCCGATCTGCCTGGTCAGGTAGAGCGACTCCAGCGCCAGCTCGACGGCGGAGGCGATCCGGCCGACCGGGTCCTTCGGGCCGACGCCCAGGCGGGCCGCGACCTCGTGCAGGACCGGCAGCTCGGGCAGGGCCGCGAGCATGTCGCCCGCGTGCACCCGCTCGCCGGTGGCGACCGGGTGGCCGTCGGTCACGGCGTCCGCGAGCGACCGGAGGTTGAGCCCGGCGAACGTGGACCGGGCGGTGTCGGCGATCGAGCGGCGCAGCAGGTGCGTGAGGATCTCGATCTCGCGCCCCTCCTCGCCCGCCTCGAACTCCAGCTTGCCGCGCAGCACCTCGGGGACGGACTCCAGGTCGATCGGGCGGGCGACCGCGGGGGTCTCGCCGATCAGCGCGGACCGGCGCAGCGCGGACGCGGCGACGGTCTCGGCCGCCGCGACGGCGAACCGGGCGGACACGCCGGAGCGCTGGTCGACGGCGGACGACTCGCGCAGGTGCCGCACGAACCGGGCGACGACCTCGACCAGGTGGTCGCCGACCTCGGCGACCAGGTCGGCCTCCTGCCGGACCAGGTCGATCTCGTCGGCGATCTCCAACGGGTAGTGCGTACGGACCTCGGCGCCGAACCGGTCCTTGAGCGGCGTGATGATCCGGCCGCGGTTGGTGTAGTCCTCCGGGTTCGCCGTGGCGACGAGCAGCACGTCCAGCGGCAGCCGCAGCGTGTAGCCGCGGACCTGGATGTCGCGCTCCTCCATCACGTTGAGCAGCGACACCTGGATGCGCTCGGCGAGGTCGGGCAGCTCGTTGATGGCGATGATGCCGCGGTGCGAGCGCGGCAGCAGGCCGTAGTGGATGGTCTCGGGGTCGCCGAGGCTGCGGCCCTGGGCGACCTTCACCGGGTCGATGTCGCCGACGAGGTCGCCGACGGACGTGTCCGGCGTGGCGAGCTTCTCGGCGTAGCGCTGGTCGCGGTGCCGCCACGTGACGGGCAGCTCGTCGCCCAGTTCCTCGGCCCGGCGCTTCGACTCGGGCGTGATGGGTTCGAGGGGGTGTTCGCCCAGTTCGGAGCCTTCGATGACGGGCGTCCACTCGTCCAGCAGGCCGATCAGGGTGCGCAGCAGGCGGGTCTTGCCCTGGCCGCGCTCGCCGAGGAGCACGAAGTCGTGCCCGGCCAGCAGGGCGCGTTCGAGCTGCGGGACCACCGTGCGGTCGAAGCCGACGATGCCCGGCCAGGGGTTCTTGCCCGCGCGGAGCGCGGTGAGCAGGTTCTCGCGGATTTCGGTCTTCACGCTGCGGGGCAGGTGGCCCGCGGCGCGGAGCTCACCCGCGGTACGGGGAAGTGCGGAGGAGGCGGTCACCCGATCGACGCTACGCACGTTTGCCAGACTGGTCGACGTGGAGCAACTCCAGCGGCGGTGGGCCGTCGTGGCCGCGGTGGTCCTGCTGCTCCTGGTGAGCACGGCGTTCGGCCTGTTCGAGGTGTCGAAGTCGCGCACGTTCCAGTTCGCCGGAGAGCTCGTCCACCGGGTGGAGACCGACCGGAAGGTCGTCGCGCTCACGTTCGACGACGGCCCCGGCGACCGGACCCCCGAGGTGGTGCGGACGCTGGCCGACCTGGGCGTTCCCGCCACGTTCTTCGTCGTCGGCCGGGAGCTGGACGCGCACCCCGAGTACGGCCGCCTGTTGGTCGGCGCGGGTCACGAGCTGGGCAACCACGGCTACACCCACCAGCGGATGGTGATGGTGTCGGCCGAGTTCGTCGCCGACGAGGTCGAGCGCACGGACGCCGCGATCCGGGCCGCGGGCCACACAGGACCGATCCACTTCAGACCGCCGAACGGCAAGAAGCTGTTCGCCCTGCCCGCCTACCTCGCCGACCACGACCGCACCACGATCATGTGGGACGTGGAGCCGGACTCCGAGGGGCAGCCGACGACGGCCGACGTCGTGCGGCGGACCTGCGACGAGGTGCGGCCGGGCTCCATCGTGCTGCTGCACGTGTGGCCCACCTCGCGGCAGTCCTCGTGGGACGCGGTGCCGGAATCGTCCGCGCGCTCAAGACCGAGGGTTACACCTTCGTCACGGTGTCCCGACTGCTCGCCTGAGGCACAGGAGAATGCGGCGGCACGGACATCCCGGACATCGGAGCATCAGGTGAGCGGCAGCGTCGACTTCAGGTGGTCACCGGAACCGGCCGACTGGGGTGACGCCCTGCGCTCGGCGGTGCCGATGTTCCGCTGGGCGCCCTGGTTCGCCGGTCTCGTCCTGGCGGGCTCGGTGGTCGTGCTGCTGAGCGGGTCCACGGCGGCAGGCCTGATCGGCATCGCCGTGGCGGGCCTGATCGCGGTGCTGATCCCCATCCAGGTGCGGATCGACTTCAGCGGCCACCCCCTCGCGGCGAACACCGTCACGGCCACCGCGGACGACCACTCGCTGCGGATGACCGTCGGCGACGCGGCCCGCAGCGAGCTGCCGTGGACGCACCTGCCCACGTGGACGGAGACCCGCCGCGGGTTCATCCTGCGCACCCAGGAGGGCGCGCGGGGGCCGATGTACGCAGTTCCCTACCGCGCGTTCGAGGACAACTCCGCCCGCAACCGATTTCGAGACCTGCTGGTCCGACACGTGGGACCGGCCGCCTGAGCGCGGAGCACCCCCGCGGAGGCACTAACCTTGGACAGCGTGTCTTGTGCGAGTGCGACGCTGGTCGTCTGGACTTCCGCTTGGCTGCATGGCGCAGCCGCGGCCGACGATGTCCTTGACGCCCTTCAAGCGTGGGCGGACCTGCACGAAGTGGCGGCCGACGACGACGGCACCGCCACCGCGCTGGACCTCCCCGGCCCCGACGAGGCCCCCGTGGGCCCGGCCCTGCTGCTGGCGTCGCTGCGCCGGGCGGGCACCACGACCGGCAGGCTCGCGCTCCCCGTACCGGGTGATGTCCGCGGTCTGGGCGGCAAGGGCCCGCTGAGCACGTGCGCGCTGCGCGCCGGTGAGGCGGCGGTGCTGCCGGACGTCGGCGTCGGCCTGGTGCCCAAGATCGTCGCCGACGGCGTGATGCGCTGGACCGTGTTCGACCTGCCGTCCGCGGGCGGCGCGGAGCACGTGGCCATCGGCGAGGCCGAGCACGGGCTGGCCAGCGCCATGCGCCAGGCCGCGACGGCGCTGGTGACGCTGGACGTGGCCAAGCACCGCCCGAACGTGCGCGAGGAGATCGCCGCGCTCTCCACGAAGCACTCGAAGCTGGAGTGGCCCGCCGGCATGCCGCCGAGGTCGGTCCGGGTGCTCCAGCGGGCCGCCGAGGTCGCCGCGATCCTGGAGGTCGCACGCAGCGACTCCCCCGGCGGTGCCAGCTCGGCGTCCGCCATGCAGGCCCGTGACGAGGCCCTGAGACCCCTGTCCGAGGCCGTGCGCCGGGCGCGCTGCGCCGCGGTGGAGGAGGCCGTGCGCGTGCTGTCGGACCAGGCGGCCGGGCTGCACTAGGAACTGTGACCGAACGCGGACATTCCGGGGACGGGGTGCTCGCACGGCGGGCCGACCATCGGTCCGGTGACGCCGAACCCAGTGCTCGACCGGACGGCCGCCGTCCACCGCGACGGCCACCGATTCCTGGCCGCCGCCCTCGCGTGCCTGTTCGCCCTCGGTCTGACCTGCGCGGTGTTCGTGTGGACGCCCGGTGGGCAGGCGTTCGACAGCGCGTTGCTGCCGCTGTCGGAGCGCGGGGCGAGCTACCAGCAGGACTCAGCGCTGCTGGAGCCCGCCAAGGCCGTGCTCGCCGTCTTCGGCGACCGGCTGGTGCTCGCCGTGGTGCTACTGACCGCGGTGGTGCTGAGCAGGCGGTTGTGGACGTCGGTGGCGGTCGTGGGGGTGGTGCTCGGGTCGGTGGTGGCGGCCCGCGTGCTCAAGGAGGTCGTCGTGCGGCCCGAGTTGGGCGTCCTGGGCTCGTCGACGCACAACAGCTTCCCCAGCGGGCACGTTGCCGTGGCGACGGCGTTGCTGCTGGCGTTCGCGCTGGTGCTGCCGCGGTGGTGGGTCCTGGTGCCGGGGGCGGTCGTGGTCGTGGTGGTCGCCGCGTCGACGATGATCACCGGCTGGCACCGGCTCAGCGACCTGGTCGGCGGCGCGCTGGTCGCCGCGGTGCTGTACTGCCTCGCGGCCGCCGCGTTGGCCGACGGCCCGGCTCCCGTCGATAGTTGACCTCATGTCACGGGTGTTGTTGATCGAGGACGACCGCGCGGTGCGCGACGGGCTCCAGCTGGCGCTGAGCAGGCAGGGCCACGTCGTGGACGCCGTGGAGACCGGCGAGGAGGGGTTGGGGCGGCTGGCATCGTCGGAGGTGGTCGTGCTCGACCTGATGCTGCCGGGGATCGACGGGTTCGAGGTGTGCAGGCGGATCCGCGCCACCGGCGACCTGCCGATCATCATGCTCACCGCGCGCGACGACGACATCGACGTCGTGGCGGGGCTGGAGGCCGGGGCCGACGACTACGTGATCAAGCCCGTGCAGGCCCGCGTCCTGGAGGCCCGGATCCGGGCCGTGCTGCGGCGGACCACCGCGGAGCCGAAGGCCGACCCGACCGTGGAGCGGCACGGCGAGCTGACGCTCGACCGGGCGGGGCTCGTCGTGGCGAAGAACGGTTCCCGCGTGTCCCTCGCACCCACCGAGCTGCGGCTGCTGCTGGAGCTGTCCGGCACGCCGGGGCGGGTGCTCAGCCGTCAGCAGCTGCTGGAATCGGTGTGGGAGCACGGGTACCTGGGCGACTCGCGGCTCGTGGACGCGTGCGTGCAGCGGCTGCGGGCGAAGATCGAGGACGACTCCGCCGCGCCGGTGTACGTGCAGACCGTGCGCGGCTTCGGGTACCGGTTCGGGCCGCTGTGACGACCGGTCTGCGGACGCGGCTCGTGGTGGCGTTCGCGCTCGTCGGCGTGATCACCGCCCTGGCGGTCGCGGGCGGCATGTACCTCAAGGCCCGCACGGTCATCCTCCAGCAGGCGCAGGACGCCGCCGTGCTGGCGCTGACCGACGGCGTGAGCAGGCTCGACCGGCCGCCGCCCACGCGGGACCGGCTCCAGCTGATCGCGAGCGGCCTGTCCGACCGCGACGACACCGCCGTGGCCGTGTACGGCGGTGTGAGCGCGGGCGGGCTGCCCCTCTCGGTCGTCCCGCCCGAACTGCGGGATGCCGTGCGCGGCGGGCACGTCGCGTGGCAGCGGGTGTCCGTCGGCGGCGTCACGCAGCTGGTGAGCGGGACCACCACGCCGTCCGGGCTGGAGGTCTACTCGCTGCGCACCCTGGAGCCCGCGGCGGCGAGCATCGCCGAGCTGTCGACGAGGGCGTGGCTGTTCGGCGGCTGCGCGCTGGTGTTCGCGCTGGGCCTGGCCCTGCTGGCCGCGCGGAGCGTGCTCCGACCGGTGCGCGAACTCGGGGAAGCCGCGCGCCGCATGGGTTCCGGCGACCTCAAGTCCCGTTTGGACGTTCGCGGTTCCGACGAGCTGGCGGGTCTGGCGGTCACGTTCAACCACACCGCCGACGCCCTGGGCCGGCACGTGGGCGAGCTGCGGCGGATGGAGGCCGACGCGCGCCGGTTCGTCGCCGACGTGTCGCACGAGCTGCGGACACCGCTCGCCGCCATGACCGCGGTCGCGGACGTGCTGGAGGAGGAGGCCGAGGTGCTGCCCGCCGACGCCGCGCAGGCCGCGCGGCTGGTCAGCCAGGAGACGCACAACCTGGCGAGGCTGGTGAACGACCTGATGGAGATCAGCCGGTTCGACTCCGGCGCCGCCGCGCTGGTGCTGGACGACGTGGACGTGGCCGAGGCCGTCCGCTCCTCGTTGCGCGCCCGCGGCTGGCTGGACGTCGTCGAGACCTCCCTGCCCCCGGACGTGGTCGCCCGCCTCGACCCGCGCAGGCTCGACGTCGTGCTGGCGAACCTGGTCGGGAACGCGCTGCGGCACGGCGGCGCACCGGTCTCCGTGGCGCTGGAAGTCCAACCGGGCTGGGTGGTGATCACGGTCGCGGACCGCGGCCCCGGCCTGTCCTCCGGCGTGCTGCCCCACGTGTTCGACCGCTTCTACAAGGCCGACTCCTCCAGGGCCCGCTCCTCCGGCAGCGGCCTGGGCCTCGCCATCGCCCGCGAGAACGCCCGCCTGCACAACGGCACCCTGGTCGCCGCGAACCACCCCGACGGCGGCGCGGTGTTCACCCTCCGCCTGCCCGGCGGTGCCCGATGAGGCGCACTCTCGCGCTCGCCGCGCTGCTCCTGCTCACGGCCTGCGGCGTCCGCCCCAGCGACGTCATCCTCGGCGGCCCGGCCCCGACCGCGACCTCCGTGGTCCCGGTGTACTGGGTGTCCGACGGCCGGGTCACCCCCGTGCTCCGCCCCGACTTCGGTCCGGGGCTGGCGCTGCTGGCCACCGGCCCGACGCCGACCGAGGCCGAACAGGGCTACACCACCGAGGTACCCGCGGCCACCGTGTTCGGGACCGCGGGCTCGACCGTGACCGTCTCCGTCGACGTGACCACGTTGTCCACCAACGCCGTCGACCAGATCGTCTGCACGGCGGCCACCGGCGACGTCACCTTGGTCGGCGGCGGCCAGACCCGCGGCCCGCTGACGTGCCCGGTGGGCTAGTGCTTGCCCGGCCTCTTCGCGGGCTCGCAGCAGAGCGGGGCGCAGGGGGCGCCGTTGACGGTGCAGCCCGCCGCCGTGAAGTCCGAGAGCTTGCGCGGTGCGACGTCGTCGGTGTGCTCGCGGACCAGTTCCACCACCAGCTCGGCGAACCGGGGGTCGCCGTTGGGCGTGGCCGCGCGGGCGAAGGCCATGCCCAGCTCAGCCGCGCGGTCGCGGGCCTCGGTGTCGAGGTCCCACACGACCTCCAGGTGGTCGCTGACGAAGCCGATGGGGCACAGCAGGACCCCGCTCACGCCCTCCTTGTGCAACGCCTCGACGTGGTCGACGACGTCCGGCTCCAGCCAAGGGATCTGCGGCGGCCCGGACCGGGACTGCCAGACGACGTCGTACTCCGAGCGGCCCACGGCGAGGGCGACCAGCCTGGACGCCTCGGCGACCTGGCGCGAGTACCGGTGGCCGCCCTCGGCGGGTGGACCGGCGGCCTTGTCGGCCGACACCGGCACAGAGTGCGCGGTGAACACGAGCCGGTAGTCCGAGGGCAGGTCGACGACCGCGGCGCGGACCGCGTCGGCGAAGGCGCCGATGAACAGCGGGTGGTCGAAGAACTGGCGGAGCTTGACGAGTTCGGGGGCGTCCGGGACGGCGGCGCGGGCGCGCAGGACGTCCTCGTCGTACTGGCGGCAGGCGGAATAGCCGCCGTAGGCGCTGGTGGGGAACACGAGCGCCCGCCGCACGCCGTCGCGCTTCATCTCGGCGAGGGTGTCCTCGACCATCGGGTGCCAGTTGCGGTTGCCGAAGTAGACCGGCAGGTCCAGCCCGGTGGCGCGCACGGCGTCGATGGCGGCGAGGTTCAGGGCGTTGATGGGCGACACTCCGCCGAAGTGCTGGTAGTGCACCTCGACCTCGTCCAACCGTTCGGGTGGTACGCCACGTCCCCTGGTGACGTTTTCCAGGAATGGACGAACGTCCGCTGGTCCTTCCGGGCCTCCGAACGACAACCAGAGCAGCGCGTCGTAACTCACCGCTACATCCTGGACCCGGTCAAACCAACTCGCACAACCGGGTCGACGTGCTGATGATCACGTCGACCCGGTCGGGGGGACTACAGACCCAGGAAGTGCACGCCGCCGTCGACGAACACCATCGAGCCGGTGGTCGCGGGGAACCAGTCGGACAGCAGGCCGCACACGGACTGCGCGACGGGCGTCGGGTCGTCGACGTTCCAGCCGAGCGGGGCCTTCTCGGCCCACATGGCTTCGAGGTCGGCGAAGCCGGGGATCGACTTGGCGGCCATCGTGCGCACCGGGCCGGCGGACACGAGGTTGACCCGGACGCCGTGCTCACCGAGGTCGCGCGCGAGGTACCGGTTGATCGACTCGAACGCGGCCTTGGCCGGGCCCATCCAGTTGTAGGCGGGCCACACCTGGCGGGCGTCGAAGTCGAGGCCGACGATCGAGCTGCCGCGGGTCAGCAGCGGCAGCGCGGCGGCGGCCAGCGCCTTGTACGAGTACGCGGACACGTGCATCGCCGTGGCCACGTCCTCCCACGGCGCGTCCATGAACGGCGCGCCGAGGCAGCTCGGCGGGGCGTAGCCGACGGCGTGCACGAGCCCGTCCAGGCCGTCCACGTGCTCGCGCACCCGGTCGGCCAGCGTGTCGAGGTGCTCCTGGTTCTGCACGTCCAGCTCCACGACCGGCGCCGGGTTCGGCAGCCGCTTCGCGATGCGCTCGACCAGGCTCATCCGGCCGAAGCCCGTGAGCACCACCTGCGCGCCCTGCTCCTGCGCGACCTTGGCGACGTGGAAGGCGATCGACGCGTCGGTGATCACGCCGGTGATCAGCAGCCGCTTGCCTTCGAGCAGTCCCGTCACTTACTTCCTCCGTAAACGTGGTTGAACAAGATCAGTGGCCCATGCCGAGGCCGCCGTCGACCGGGATGACCGCGCCGGTGATGTACCCGGCGGCGTCCGAGGCGAGGAACGCCACGGTCGCGGCGATCTCCTCGACCGTCGCGAACCGCTTCGCGGGCACCGAGTCGAGGATCTGCTTCTTGCGGTCGTCGGTGAGCTTGTCGGTCATGTCGGTCGTCACGAAGCCGGGCGCGACCACGTTCGCGGTGATGTTGCGCGACCCCAGCTCGCGGGCGATCGAGCGGGCCATGCCCACGAGGCCCGCCTTGCTGGCCGCGTAGTTGACCTGGCCGGGGCCGCCGAGCAGGCCCACGACCGAGGAGATGAACACGATCCGGCCGTAGCGGTTGCGCAGCATCCCCTTGGACGCGCGCTGCACCACCCGGAACGCGCCGGTCAGGTTGGCATCGACCACGCGGGTGAACTGGTCGTCGGACATGCGCAGCAGGAGCGTGTCCTCGGTGATGCCCGCGTTCGCCACGAGCACCTCGACCGGTCCCTGGTGCGCCTCGACCTCGGCCAGCGCGGCGTCGACCTCCTCGCCGTTCGTCACGTCGCACTTGACGCCGAACAGACCTTCGGGCGCACCGGAGCCGCGGTGCGTCACGGCGACCTTGTCACCCTGTGCTGCGAAGGCCTGGGCGATCGCCAGGCCGATACCCCGGTTGCCGCCGGTGACCAGAACGGACCTCGACACGTTGCTCCCATCGCTGCTGGTTGATGGGCGCGAGGCTATCCGTTACCCCCGAGTACCCCGGCATCGGCAGACCCGGATCACAATCGTGCGGGTGAGCGAATTCTCCGATCGGTTGCGCGCCGAGGTCTCCGGCGACGTGCTGACCGACGCGTCGTCCCGCGCCGTCTACTCGACCGACGCCTCGAACTTCCGGCACGTGCCCGCGGTCGTGGTGCGGCCCAGAACGGTCGACGACGTGCTCGCGGCGGTGTCGTTGGCGGTCGAGCACGGCGTGCCGGTCACGAACCGGGGCGCCGGGACGAGCATCGCGGGCAACTCGGCAGGTCCGGGCCTGGTGCTGGACTTCGCCAGGTACCTCGACCGGGTGGTGGAGGTCGACCCGGACCGGCGGCTCGCGGTCGTCCAGCCGGGCGTGGTGCTCGACCGGCTGAACGCTGCCGCGGAGCCGCACGGGCTGCTGTTCGGGCCCGATCCGTCGACGCACTCGCGGTGCACGCTCGGCGGGATGATCGGCAACAACGCGTGCGGCGCGCACTCGGTCGCGTGGGGCAAGACCAGCGAGAACGTCGAGGCGCTCGACGTGCTGCTGCCCGACGGGACGCGGTTCGACACGCGCACGCCACCGGCCCTCAAGCTCCCGGAGGTCGACCCGGCGTGGTTCCCGGCGCTGGACCGCCGGGTGTCCGGGTACGCGCTGGACGCCCTGCCGGACCTCACCAGGGCGCTGGTGGGCACCGAGGGCACCTGCGTGACCGTGCTGGGCGCGACGGTGAAGCTCGTCGAAGCGCCGGAGCGGCGGGTGCTCGCCGTGCTCGGGTTCGCGGACACCTACGACGCCGCGGACAACGTGATGGCACTGCGGGAGTACGAAGTGCTGGCGCTGGAGGGGATCGACGCGGGCATGGTCGCGGTCGTGCGGCAGCGGACCCCGGACTCCCCCGCGCTCGCGCTGCTGCCGCCCGGTTCGAGTTGGCTGTTCGTCGAGTGCCGCGACGAGGGGACCGCGCAGCGGGTGGCGTCGATCGCGCCGAACTCCGTCGTGGTGACCTCGCCCGCGCGGCAGCGGCTGCTGTGGCGGATCCGCGAGGACGGCGCGGGCCTGGCGACCCGGACGGTCGACGGCACCGAGGCGTGGTCGGGCTGGGAGGACGCGGCCGTGCCGCCGGAACGGCTCGGGAAGTACCTGCGCGAGTTCGACGCCCTGCTGGCGGGGCACGGGCGGCGCGGCCTGACCTACGGGCACTTCGGCGAGGGCTGCGTGCACGTGCGGATCGATTTCGACTTCGCGTCGGGCTACCGGTCGTTCCTGGAGGACGCGGCGGACCTCGTGGTCGCGCACGGCGGGTCGATCTCCGGCGAGCACGGCGACGGCCAGGCACGCTCCGAACTGCTGCCGCGGATGTACCCGCCGGAGGCGATCAAGGCGTTCGGCCGGTTCAAGGCCGCGTTCGACCCCGGCAACCTGATGAACCCCGGCCGGATCGTCGACCCGGCGCCGCTGGACGCCGACCTGCGCGTGCTCGTCGCGCCCGCCCGCATCCCGACCCGCGCGGCGCTCGCGCTGCACGCCGACGGCGGGGACGTGGCCGCCGCGACCCGGCGGTGCGTCGGCGTCGGCAAGTGCCTGAACCACAGCGGCGGCGTGATGTGCCCGAGCTACCGGGTGACCCGCGAGGAGCGGCACTCGACGCGCGGCCGGGCGCGGCTGCTGTTCGAGATGCTCAACGGCGACGTGGTGAAGGGTGGGTGGCGGTCGACGGAGGTCCGCGACGCGCTGGACCTGTGCCTGGGCTGCAAGGGGTGCAAGCGCGACTGCCCGGTGGACGTGGACATGGCCACGTACAAGGCGGAGTTCCTGCACCAGCACTACCGGGGCCGGGTCCGGCCCGCCGCGCACTACTCCATGGGCTGGCTGCCGCTGTGGCTGCGGCTGGGGCTGGTGAACCGGCTGACCTCGCGGTTCCCCCGGCTCGCGGGCCTCGCGCCGGAACGGCGGATGCCCGCCGTGGCCAAGCGCTCGTTCCGGGCGACGTTCAAGCGGGTCGAGGCGGACGGCCCGAGGGCGCTGCTGTTCACCGACACGTTCACCAACCACTTCGAGCCGTCGATCGGGCACGACGCGGCGGCCGTGCTGGCCCACCTCGGGCAGCGCGTGGAGATCCCCGGCCGCACCGTCTGCTGTGGACTGACGTGGATGTCGACCGGCCAGCTCGGCACCGCCCGCAGGGTGCTCCGCCGGACCGCCCGGATCCTGCGGGAGTTCACCCGCGCGGGGGTCCCGGTCGTCGGGCTGGAGCCGAGCTGCACCGCGTTCCTGCGCGGCGACGCCCTGGAGCTGGCGGGCGACGACCCGGACGTCGCCGCGCTGGCGGCTGCGACCCGGACGTTCGCCGAGCACGTCGCCCCGTCGTTGGACGGGGTGGTCGGCGATGGCAAGGCCATCGTGCAGACGCACTGCCACCAGTACGCCGAGCTGGGCTTCGACGCCGACCGGGAGCTGCTGGCGAAGTCCGGCGTGGCCGGCGAGGTGCTCGACAGCGGGTGCTGCGGCCTGGCGGGCAACTTCGGCTTCGAGCGCGGGCACTACGAGGTGTCGATGGCCGTCGGTGAGCAGGGCCTGTTCCCGGCCGTCCGGAAGGCCGACGCCGACACGGCGGTCATCGCCGACGGGTTCAGCTGCCGCACCCAGGTGCGCGAGGGTACGGACGCCGAACCGGTGCACTCGGCCACGGTCGTCGCCCGAGCCCTGGGGCTGCGCGACTGACCCCTGTCACGAATCGCGGGTCTCCGTCGTCTTCAAGGCAGGTGCTCCGGCCACCGATCGGGGGCACACTGGAGAGGCGGATCGACGCCTGGGGGGTGCGTCCACCCTCCGGGCCACCGCGGTCCGGACTTGGGGGTACGGGTCATGAGTTCGCTCAGCAACGCCGCGACAGCCGCCGACGAGCGCTACCACCTCGCTGGAGGCGTGCGAAAACAGCTCAGCAAGGTGTTCCCGGCGCACTGGTCGTTCCTGCTCGGCGAGATCGCGCTGTACAGCTTCGTCGTCCTGCTGCTGTCCGGCACGTACCTCGCGCTGTTCTTCGACCCGTCGATGGAGGAGGTCGTCTACGACGGCGCCTTCACGAACCTCCAGGGCATCCAGATGTCCCGCGCGTTCGCGTCGACGCTCGACATCTCGTTCGAGGTCCGCGGCGGCCTGTTCGTCCGCCAGGTGCACCACTGGGCGGCGCTGCTGTTCATGGCCGCGATCGTCGTGCACATGCTGCGGGTGTTCTTCACCGGCGCGTTCCGCCGCCCGCGCGAGCTGAACTGGGTCATCGGCATCGTGCTGTTCCTGCTCGGCTGCGTCGAGGGCCTGTTCGGCTACTCGCTGCCCGACGACCTGCTGTCCGGCGGCGGCCTGCGCGTCACGGCGTCGCTGCTGCTGTCGATCCCGGTCGTCGGGACGTGGATCCACTGGGTGCTGTTCGGCGGCGAGTTCCCCGGCACGGAGGTCATCCCGCGGATCTACGCGCTGCACGTGCTGCTCATCCCGGCGATCATGCTCGGGCTGATCGCGGTGCACCTGGCGCTGGTCTGGTACCAGAAGCACACGCAGTTCCCCGGTGTCGGCCGCAAGGAGTCGAACGTCGTGGGCGTGCGGATCATGCCGGTGTTCCTGGTGAAGAGCGGCGTGTTCCTGGCGGTGGTCGTCGGCGTGTGCGCCGTGCTGGGCGGGCTGTTCCAGATCAACCCGGTGTGGAACTTCGGGCCGTTCAACGCGGGCCAGGTGTCGGCGGGCACGGTGCCCGACTGGTACATGGCGTGGACCGACGGCCTGCTGCGGCTGTGGCCCGCGTGGG
Source organism: Umezawaea sp. (assembly GCA_035559015.1). Taxonomy (GTDB): domain Bacteria; phylum Actinomycetota; class Actinomycetes; order Mycobacteriales; family Pseudonocardiaceae; genus Umezawaea. The sequence continues at coordinate 13,237 of DATMCA010000092.1, forward strand.
AGCTGTACCTGGGCGACTACACGGTTCCCGCCGCGTTCTTCCCGTTCGTGCTCGGGCTTCCGCTGCTCACCGGCCTCGCCGCGGCGTACCCGTGGATCGAGCGCAGGCTCAGCGGCGACCGCGCGCACCACAACCTGCTGCAACGGCCGCGCGACGTGCCGGTGCGCACGTCGTTGGGGGCCATGGCGCTCGCGTACTTCCTCGTGGCGCTGCTGTCCGCGGCCAACGACGTGATCGCGCACGCGTTCGACGTCTCGCTCAACGCCACGGTGTGGGCGGGCCGGATCGGTCTCCTGCTGCTGCCACCGCTGGCGTACTTCGTCACGTACCGGCTGTGCCTGGGGCTCCAGCACTCCGACCGCGCGGTGCTCGACCACGGCGTCGAGACCGGGCTGGTGAAACGGCTGCCGCACGGGGCGTACGTCGAGGTGCACCAGCCACTCGCCGACCACCCGTTGACCTACCAGGGCACGGCGGTGCCGAAGAAGGTGAACAAGCTCGGAGCCGCGGGATCACCCGTGCCCGGCTCGTTCTTCACACCCGACCCCGTCGAGGAGGCGCGGGCACTGGAGTGACGAGGTCCACTGTGGACCGAACACGATCAGGTGCACTTCCCGTGAGGGTTGGGAGGCGCGCGGGCGCTCTGCGACCATTGTCCCGGTGATCGTGAGACAGCCCCGCAGGAACCACCTCAGGTCCGTACCGCTCGCGCGAACCGAACCGGTGAAGTCCTTGCTGCACCTCGATTCCAGCTATTCGGGCAATTCGGTCAGCAAGCACCTGACCTCGCTGTACGCCGACACGTGGCGGGAGCGGCACGGCGCGGCGGGCTACCGGTACCGCGACGTGGCCGCGGACCCGGTGCCCCTGGTCGGCCCGGCGTACTGCGCGCTGCGCAGGCGGTTGGAGGGCCGCGACCCGGTCCCGGTCGACGAGGTCGCGACTCTGGCGGCCAACGCGGCGGAGGAGCGCGAGTGGGCGTCGACCAGGCCGCTGGTCACCGAACTGCTGGCGGCGGACACGGTGCTGCTCGGCGTGCCCGTGCACAACCTGACCGTCCCGGCGTCGCTGAAGGCGTGGATCGACCGCGTGACCGTGCCGGGGGTGTTCACCGATCCCGCGACGGAGGAGAGCCTGCTGCGCGACACCGAAGTCGTCGTGGTCACCGCGAGGGGCGGTCGTCGTGCCGCCGACTTCCTGGAGCCGTACCTGCTCGCGTACTTCGGCGACCTGGGCGTGGTCGACGTGCGGTTCGTGCACGCCGAACTGACCCGCGCGCCGGACGTGCCGCGACCGTCGCGGTTCCAGGCGCTGGGCACGGAATCGCTGGCCGCGGCACGTCTCGCCGTGGTAGAGCTGGCTCAGGGCTTCTCCTCCAGCGTGGACTCCTTCGACGTCTCGCGCATCGAGCCGTAGACGATCAGGGAGACCAGCACGCATCCCGAGACGTACCAGTAGAACCACGACTCGTGCCCGGCCGACTTCAGCCCGAGCGCCACGTACTCGGCCGTGCCGCCGAAGATCGCGACCGTGAGCGCGTACGGCAGCCCGACCCCGAGCGCCCGGATCCGCGTCGGGAACAGCTCGGCCTTCACGATCGCGTTGATCGACGTGTAGCCGGTCACGACCACCAGTCCGCACAGCATCAGCAGGAACGCCTGCACGGCGCCGGTCGTCGACGCCAGCGTCGTCAGCAGCGGCACGGTGCCGACCGCGCCCAGCACGCCGAACGCGAGCAGCAGCGGCCGCCGCCCGATCCGGTCGGACAGCCCGCCCGCCACCGGCTGGATCACCACGAACACCAGCAGTGCCAGGAAGTTGATCCAGCTCACCGTGGTCGCGTCGATGCCGCTGGTGTTGATCATGAACTTCTGGAGGTACGTCGTGTAGGTGTAGAACGCCACCGTCCCGCCCAGCGTCAACCCGACGACCAGCAGGCATTCCTTGGGGTACTGGAGCAACGCCCGCAGCGACCCCCGCGAGTCCGACGTCCTCCCCTCCCGTTGGAAGCTCTCCGACTCGTCCATCCCCCGCCGCAGGAACATCACGATGATCGCCCCCGCGGCACCGATGACGAACGCGATCCGCCACCCCCACGACAGCATCTCCTCGCGGGTCAGCACCTGCTGGAGCACGATCTGCACGCCCAGCGCCAACAGCTGCCCGGCGGTCAGCGTCACGTACTGGAAACTGGAGTAGAACCCCCGCTTCCCCTTCGACGCCACCTCCGAGAGGTACGTGGCCGACGTCGAGTACTCCCCGCCGACCGACAGCCCCTGCAACAGCCGGGCCGTCACCAGCAGGACCGGCGCGGCGACCCCGATCGTCGCGAACGACGGCGTCAACGCGATCATCAACGACCCCAACGCCATCAGCGTCACCGACAACGTCAACGCCGCCCGCCGCCCGTGCCGGTCCGCGTAGCGCCCCAACAACCACCCGCCGAGCGGCCGCATCAGGAACCCGACCGCGAACACCGCGGCCGTGTTCAACAACTGCGCCGTCTGATCCCCCTTCGGGAAGAACGCCGCCGCGAAGTAGATGCTGAACGCCGTGTACGCGTACCAGTCGTACCACTCGATCAGATTCCCGATGGACCCCCGCAGCACGTTAGCGACAACCCGCCGCTCACCCGCACCCGTCCCCCGCCCTTGCCCGACCTCGACTGCCATAGTCGACCTCCTGGTGTGATCGCCCACACCATCCGGCCCTCCACCAGGCACAACAAGGCACAACCCGACTTCTTTGCACTCCCTTAGGACGATTGGCGCGTAAAAACCATGATCAAATGCCTTCTACCAGGTGCTTTACCGCCGCCCCGGACTGCATGATCATCCCCAGGCCGTCAACACACCAATTTGCGCTGGTCGGAACCACCCCGACCCTGCGATTCTGTCGATGATCACTTGATCGAACTCCAGGCTGACACGCCCCTTTCGGGCTATCGACTCCGTCCTCGTAAACGAGACACAGGTCTTCCACAGTCAGCCGCACACCTTCCGATGGCTGCTGCGCTCAGCGACCGCGTTGTGGGCTGCCGCCGGCTACTATCGCCGTGTGGGGACACCCCACCCGGCAGCGAGCGATCCCACTGGATGACCCGTCCCTGCCGCAGCAGGCGTCCTGTCGCACCCGCACCCGTTCCCGCACGGTGAGCGGGCGAGTGAACGGGGCGATGACCTGCCCGGTGACCTCCTCGAGCGCGACGATGTCGTCCAGCAGTTCGACCGAGTTCTTGAAGCAGGTCTCCCTGCTCGCTCCCCTCGACCTCATGTCGGCTTCCGCAGGGTCAAGGACCGGGCGACCGAAAGTCTTTCGGGACCCCGATCCCGCACCTGCATCGGTAGAGCGCTCGGGATGCACTGCAACAACACGCGAATAGCCTCATAGGGCAAATCGCGCATCGCCGGAGTTTCTCGTGTCGCAAGTGGACAATCCATCAAGGACTATTGGCGGGTGACGGAGCCCGTCGCGATCTCGCTGGTTACCGCCCTACCGGGTCCCGGTCGTCGAGGTCGCGCAGCCGCTCGGGCAGCGCCGTGGTGACGACCTCGCCCAGCGCGGTCAACAGCGCACCTGGAGATGCTGAAAGCCGTCGACCGGACGTTGCGATCGAGGATCCGCCGCACGGCGGTAGCGCGACCGGGCGCCCACCCTTTATGAATTAGGACAGCGGCCGCGCGATTTCATTGGGCTCTTCACCGACTCCCCCAGGAAACGTCATGAAACGCGGAATCGGCATTCTCGTCGTGCTCGTCACTCTGGGCGCGTTGCTTGGGGTCACCCCGGCTGCTGCCACTGCCACGATCAGCGTCTGCGACCGGCTCAGCTGGAGCGAGACCCTCCCGCCGTACCGGACCCACTTGTTCGTCGGCACCCACACCTTCGGCACCCACACCGTCGAGTACTACCTCCACAGCGAAGGCGCCGGCTCCCGTGGGTACTTCAGTTCCGCCGACCGGACGATCTGCCCCTACGACCCGATCATCAATCCCGGCCCGGTGACCATCACGGCGACGGAACGGTACGGCCAGGACCAGTGCACGGCGCCCGGCACGTTCGCCGCGATAGTGAACGGGAAGATCGCGTCGTACGACTTCGTCGGCCAGGCCAACACCTACTACCGCAACTACCCGGTGCCGAGCACGTTCCGGTTCTGGCACATCATGCTCCAGACCTCACCGGGTGTGTGGACCTGGTGGGACAGCGTCGTCGCGATCTGCTGACGAAGCCGGTTCGGGCGCCCGCGGTGTACACGGCGCATCATCCAGAAGTAGATCTTGTGGACAGCGCGACAGCCGCCGTTCGCGTACAGCGGTGTAGTCCTCGAACTCCCAGTGGCCGTACCGACTGAGTTTGGTGGCGACCTCGTTCCAGTTGGTACCCCAGTGTCTGGTGACGAGTCGCTCACGTGGGCTGTCGGAGCCGGCGTCGCGCGTCCAAGCCGACTACGGCGGCGTCGATGACGCCGAGTCGTCAACGCACTCCCTTGAGGACACCCGCGAGATCTGCTCGACCGGCACGCCCTCGTGCATCACCGCGACCCGGTCCGCGATGCGCCACGCCGACTCCGGGGGACAAACACGTCAGTGGTACGAGGTGCTGATCCGTCGCCCGGCGGCCGGAGCGAACCGGGCGACGGGGTCGTGTCAGCAACTACTGGTGGTGTCACAGCCATCCACGGTGCAGGTGTCGCTGCCCAGGCCGCCGTTGGCGGTGTCGCCACCGACACCGTCCTCGCCGTAGCTGGTGTCGTTGCCGGGGCCACCGTAGATGGTGTCGTTGCCGTTGCGGCCATAGCTGGTGTCGTTGCCGCCCAGGGCACAGATCACGCCCGCGCCGTCACCACGCTGACGCGTGCGCCGGACACCTGGCTCGGACAACCGGCCTGAGCACCACATTAACGTTCTTCTCAGATTCGCTCGGTACGAAGTCGGCGTCGGATAAGCGAGGTAACCCGTCGGCAGGAGGCCAGTCATGGCAATGGATGCAGCGCCGTCAAGGAAAGCGCCGCCCAGGCGATTAAGGCTCGGGGCGTCCACCATGGCGACGGCGTACCCGGTCGCCGCCTGCGGGTCGCGCCGCCACAACAATGCGCGGCCCGCCGCGGCCGGCCCGCACAGCACGCACGCGGGCGAGCGGTTCCTCGACCTCGGGCAGGACGCGAAGACCCGTGGTCCCGGCCTGCAGTGCTTCGGCGGGACCGGCGCCGAAGCACTGGGGGAAACGGCTCGCGTGGAGACCTGGGCGACGAAGGCTCGATCCAAGCACCTCGCAGACGGATGCCGTTCGGATACCACACCACACGAACACCTGAAGAGAGACTGACATGAAGCCCTTGGGACGCCGCAGCTTCCTGGCCGCCGCCACGGCACTCGGCATCGGCGCCGGCATCTCCACGCATGCCATTGCCTCGGCGAGCGACGACGAGACTCCGGACCAGCCTCCGAACCAGAACGCGGACAAGACCGCGGAGATTTACCAGCGAGACCGGGACCTGCCCTTCATCGGCGCGGAGGAGACATTTTCGACTCCCGAGCTGTTGAAGCTGAACTCCATCAATGAGGATCACATAGCGTTCCTTGAGGAAACCGGCCTTTCGGATCTAGGCCAACGCCGCATCGGCGACATGGACGCCGGGGGACTCAATGTTCAAATCCTCTCCGCTCATACGCCGTCCGTACAAAACGTCCCCGGGCAAGAGGGCATCGACTTTGCCCATCGCCTCAACCGGCAACTTGCCGAAGGGCCGATCGCCAAATATCCGGGCCGCTTCAAGGCTTTCGCCACCTTGCCCTTGCAGAGCCCTGAGGCGGCGGCGGACGAACTGGAACGCTCGGTTCGGGAAGACGGCTTCGTGGGCGCACTGACCAACGGTCACATCACGAAGAAGTATCTCGATCATCCCGAATTCGAGCCTGTGCTGGAACGTGCCGTTGCGCTCGATGTACCGATCTACCTGCATCCCGGCTATCCAGCTGACGACGTCTTCAATATTTACTACGGCACCACACGGTCTGAATACACGGAAGAGTTCCAGGACTACATTTTCAGCGGGTCTGGATATGGCTGGCACCAAGAGGTGCTGATCCAATGCGTTCGGATGATCACGTACGGGGTCTTCGACAGGTTCCCCAAACTGAAAATCATCATCGGCCACATGGGCGAAGGTCTTCCCTTCTACTACAAGCGGATCATCGAAGACATGGGCGAGCCGACCAAGAACTCGCTCAAGAAGCCTATCGAGCAATACTTCCAGGACAACTTCTGGATCACAACCAGCGCATTCCCTCAGACCGAACTGCTCAACCTCCTGCTGAAGTTCGTAAGCGTGGATCGAGTGATGTTCGCAACCGACTACCCGTTCGCGGACATCAAGGCGCAGACCGACTGGTTCCGCGGAGTCGATCTGCCACGCGAAGACAAGGAAAAGATCGCGTTCCGAAATGCGGAGGAACTGTTCAAGATGAAAGTGCCCGTGAAGTGACGCGCCGGCGTCGGCACCAGTAGCGATTGAGATCCCCAGCGCGCCAACCTGCCTGGTCATCGACAGCGCGGTCTGCGAGGGGGCTGCCGCAAGGCCCCGCGGCAGCCCTCTCGCCCCGCCCACGTCACCCCGACAACGACCACGTCATCGCCTGGTCACGCCTGGGCGCCGTTGGTGGCGAGCACAGCATTGACTGATATCACGTCATGTAACCAAAAAGTGGAGCAACATGCGAGTCATGATCATCGGGGCGGGGATCGGTGGGCTGACGCTCGCCCAGGCCCTGCACCGCGGCGGTATCGAAGTGTCCGTCCACGACCGTGACCCCCAGGTGGGGGATACCGGCGGTTACCGGCTGCATCTCGACGATCGGGCCTGTGAAGTCCTGCGTCGCCACCTCAGCCCGCAGCACTACCACGCCCTGCTGGCCAGCTCGGTCTCCCGTGCGTCGCTTCGCCGCTACACCTGGGCTGACCACCACCTGCGCCCGTTGGTCACCCGCCCCTCCGATCAGGGCACCGACACTCTCATGATCGGACGAGTGCCGCTGCGCACCCTGCTGACCCACGGCCTGGACGATCGGGTGCGGTTCGGGGCCGAATACGTGTCTCACGAGGTTCTGTCCGACGGCCGGATCACCGCCCATTTCGCTGACGGTAGTACCGACACCTCAGACGTCCTCGTCGGCGCCGACGGTACCCACTCCCGGGTGGCGGCCTCGCTCGCCGGCCGGGATCTGGCCAATCCCATCGGGTTCGGGGGCATCGCCGCCCGCACTCCGCTCACCGCACGCACCCGCGCCCTGCTGCCCGATATCGTCAACGATGGGCCGGTGCTCGCCTTGGGCCTCAAGGGAGCGTCGGTGTTCATGCAGGTCCATGACCCGAGTGGTGGCCCGGCAATCGATCCGGCCTCCTGCACCACCGTCCCGGCCATCACGGAGGCCCCGTCCCTGGTGTGGGGATTGAGTGCCACCGAGACCGTGCTGCCCCCCGTCACCGTGCAGGGGATGACCGGGCCGGAGCTGGTCGAGTTCACGCTGTCGTCTGTTCGTGGTTGGC
>DATMCA010000093.1:0-8925 GCA_035559015.1 Umezawaea sp.
CTGGCCACCTCGGGCAAGGCGGTGGAGGCCGCGGGTGACATCGACACGCTGCTGCTGGACAAGACCGGCACGATCACCTTCGGCAACCGGCGCGCGACCGAGTTCGTCGCGGTCGGCGGTACGACACCGGAGGAGTTGGCCGCGGCGGTCCGGCTGTCCAGCCTGGCCGACGGCACGCCCGAGGGCCGCAGCATCGTCGAGCTGTGCGTCGAGCGGTTCGGCCTGTCGGCCGAGGCGACCGACCACGAGAAGACCGGCGAGTTCGTGGAGTTCAGCGCGAACACCCGGATGAGCGGCATCGACCTCGGCGACCTCAAGGTGCGCAAGGGCGCGGCGAACGCGGTGCGGGCCTGGGTGCTGGAACGGGGCGGCGAGGTGTCCGGCGAGGTCGCGCCCGTCGTGGACGAGATCAGCGAACAGGGCGGCACACCGCTGGTCGTGGCGGAGGAACGCGGCGGCGTCGCGGTGGTGCGGGGCGTGATCCGGCTGTCCGATGTGGTCAAACCGGGGATGCGGGAGCGGTTCGCGGAACTGCGGGCGATGGGCATCAAGACCGTGATGGTGACGGGCGACAACCCGTTGACCGCCAAGGCGATCGCCGACGAGGCCGGGGTGGACGACTTCCTGGCCGAGGCCAAGCCCGAGGACAAGATGGCCCTGATCCGCCAGGAGCAGGAGGGCGGCAAGCTGGTCGCGATGACCGGCGACGGCACCAACGACGCCCCCGCGCTGGCCCAGTCCGACGTCGGTGTCGCCATGAACACCGGCACGTCCGCCGCGAAGGAGGCGGGCAACATGGTCGACCTGGACTCGGACCCGACCAAGCTGATCGAGATCGTGGAGATCGGCAAGCAGTTGCTGATCACCCGCGGCGCGCTCACGACGTTCAGCGTGGCCAACGACCTCGCGAAGTACTTCGCGATCCTGCCCGCCATGTTCGCCGGCATCTACCCGCAGCTCGACAAGCTCAACATCATGCACCTGGCCACGCCGCAGTCCGCGATCCTGTCCGCGGTGATCTTCAACGCGCTGATCATCGTGGTGCTGATCCCGTTGGCACTGCGGGGAGTCCGGTACCGGCCGTCCAGCGCCTCGGCGCTGCTGCGGCGCAACCTGCTGGTCTACGGGCTCGGCGGTGTCGTCACGCCGTTCGCCGGGATCTGGCTGATCGACCTGCTCGTCCGACTCATCCCTGGAATCGGGTAACCGTGAACAACCTCGTCAAGCAGTCCCTCGCCGGTCTGCGCGTCCTGCTGGTCCTGACCGTGATCACCGGGGTCCTCTACCCGCTAGCCGTGTGGGGCATCAGCCGGATCCCCGGCCTCCAGGCCAACGCCGAGGGTTCGGTCATCAGCCGGAACGGCCAGGCGGTGGGTTCCTCGCTGATCGGCGTCGACCCGATCGCGGCCGACCCGGCGAACGACCCGTGGTTCCACACCCGGCCGTCGGCCCTCGCCAAGGACCCGCTGGGCCCCGGCGACCCGTCGTCCTCGTTGGGCAGCAACAAGTCCGCCGTGAACGAGGACTACGACGCCGTGGTCGCCGAACGCCGGGACGCCATCGCGGCCCGCGAGGGCGTGACGCCGGACCAGGTGCCCGCCGACGCGGTGACGGCGTCGGCCTCGGGCCTGGACCCGCAGATCAGCCCGGCCTACGCCGACCTCCAGGTCAAGCGGGTCGCACGGGTGACCGGGCTGTCCGAGGACGCCGTGCGGACATTGGTCGCCGACAACACCACCGGACGCGGCCTCGGCGTGCTCGGCGACCCCGCCGTCGACGTCCTCCCGCTGAACCTCGCGGTGCGGGCCGCCAGGTGACGCCGGGGCCGGCCCGTGCGGCGCACGGGCCGCCCCGGTGAGGGGAGCCGCACGGGAGACGAGCGGCGCGCCTGACCTCGGCACCGCGCTGGGGCACCGTGCCGCGGGCTTCACCGGGACGATGGGCACACGATCCGCGCCCAGGGCACCTCAGTGGCGATCGTGGTCTCGCTGTCGGTGGACCACGCCGGACCGCGGCTCACCCGTCGGTGAGTTCCGCGAGCTGGTCGGCGGCGTCGGTGTCGCCGTTGGCGGCGAGGCGGCGCAGCTCGGCGAGGTCGCCGCGTTCGGTGGCGAGTTCGACGAGCTGGGCGGATGCCGTGGAGTTGCCGTTGTCCGCGAGGCGGCGGAGTTCGGCCAGGTTCCCCTGCTCGGCCGCCACCTGGACCAGCTCGTCCGCGGCGGTGGTGTTGCCCGTGTCCGCCAGGCGCCGCAGCTCGGCGAGGTCGCCCAGTTCACCCGCGAGCTGGACCAGTTCGTCGAGCGCGTCCTCGTCACCGCTGTCGGCGCGCTCCCGCAGGTCGGAGATGTCGGTCATGGGAGCCACGCTAGTGCGGAGCGGGCGGTCACCGCGCGGCGGAGAGCCGCGTCAGCTCCGCGACGAACGCGGTCACGTCCTGCTCGGTGGTGTCGAACGCGCACATCCAGCGGACGCCACCACCCTTGTCCCACTCCTCGAAACCGAACGCGTTCCGCAGGGGTGCCACGAGGGCCTGGTCGATCTCGGCGAACACCGCGTTGGCCTGCACCGGGTGCAGGATCCGCACGCCGTCGACCTCGCGCAGCCGTTCGGCGAGCAGGGAGGCCATCGCGTTGGCCCGGAGGGCGGACCGGAGCCACAGGTCGCCGTCGAGCAGGGCGACGAGCTGCGCGGAGACGAACCGCATCTTCGACGCGAGCTGGAGGTTCCGCTTGCGCAGGAAGGGAATGCTCCGCGCCAGCTCGGGCAGGTCCGGGCGCAGCACGATCACCGCGTCGCCGAACAGCAGGCCGTTCTTGGTGCCGCCGAAGGACAGCAGGTCCGCGCCCGCCCGTGTGGTCAGCTCGGCCAGCCCCACCTCCAGGTGCGCGGCGGCGTTGGCGATCCGCGCACCGTCGACGTGCAGCAGCATCCCCTTGCCGTGCGCGTACTCGGCGATCGCGCGGACCTCGTCGACCGCGTAGACGGTGCCCAGCTCGGTGGACTGGGTGATCGTCACGACGGCGGGCTGGGCGCGGTGCTCGTCGCCCCAGCCCCAGGTGTGCCGGTCGACCGCCTCCGGCGTGAGGTTCCCGTCGGCGGCGGGCACGGGCACCAGCTTCAGCCCGCCGACACCTTCCGGCGCGGTGCTCTCGTCGTTGTTCAGGTGCGCCCCCGCCGCGCACACCACCGAACCCCAGCGCGGCACGGCGGCCTGGAGCGCCAGCACGTTCGCGCCGGTGCCGTTGAAGACCGGGAAGGCCACCGCGCCCGCCCCGAAGTGTCCGGCGACGACCTCCTGGAGCCTCGCCGTGTGCTCGTCACCGCCGTAGGACGGCTGGTGCGCGGTGTTGGCCGCGGCGACGGCGGCGAGCACCTCCGGGTGCACTCCCGCCTGGTTGTCGGACGTGAAGTTGCGGATCGCCATCGGTCGCCTCGTCTGCCGGGGTCGGCGTCGTCCCTGGCGGTGAGACCGGATTCGACGGTGGTGCGGGTCGTGTCCGCCGAAGCGTAGGTCCAGGGATCCGCTTCGGCGCGGAGGGGTTTCGGCCGAACGGGTTCTCCGCTCGGGAAGACCTGACGGGGACCGGGCGGGTTCGGAAGGATCTTGGCCGGGAGGTGGCGATGCCCCGTCGGGAACGTCCGCTGGACGAAGGTGACACCGCGCTGCTCCGGTTCGCCCGCGACCTGCGCCTGCTGCGCGAGAAGGCGGGCAGACCCACGTACCGGCAGCTCAGCGACCGGGCGAACTACTCGGAGGCCGCGCTGTCGCTGGCCGCGGGGGGCCGCAAGCTGCCCAGCCTCGCGGTGGCGCTCGCCTACGTGCGGGCGTGCGACGGTCCGGTGGGGGAGTGGGAGGAGCGCTGGCACGAGGTGGCGGCCGACGTTGGTCCGCCGCCCGCCGCCGAGACCGAGGAGGTGGGGCCGTACGTCGGGCTGGCCGCCTTCCAGCCGTCGGACGCGGACCGGTTCTTCGGCCGCGAGCACCTCGTGGGGGAACTGCGGTCCCGGCTCGCCGAGCACCGCGTGGTGGTGGTCGTGGGCGCGTCCGGCTCGGGCAAGTCGTCGCTGCTGCGGGCCGGGCTGGTCGCGGGGCTGGACGGGCCCTTCCTGCTGTTCACGCCCGGTGCGCGACCGCTGGCCGAGTGCGCGACCCGGTTGGCCGAGCTGGTCGGCGCGCCCGTCGACCTGCCCGCCGACGACCCGCGCGCGCTGCACCGGGCGATCCGCGGGGCGGTGCCCGACGGCGCGGAGGCGGTGGTCGTCGTCGACCAGTTCGAGGAGGTCTTCACCCTCTGCCACGACCCCGGCGAGCGGGCCGCGTTCATCGAGCAGGTGGTGACGGCCGCCCGGTCCCACCACAGCGGCTGCCGCGTGGTGCTGGGCGTGCGGGCGGACTTCTACGCCCACTGCACCGCGCACCCGCACCTGCTCGAAGCCCTGCGGGAGGGGCAGGTCACGGTCGGCACGATGACGGCGGAGGAGTTGCGCGCCGCCGTGGCGCGGCCCGCCGCCCGCTCCGGGCACACCGTGGAGACGGCGCTGGTCGCGCGGATCGTCGCGGACGCCACCGGCCAGCCCGGCGTGCTGCCGCTGGTGTCGCACGCGCTGCTGGAGACCTTCCGGCGCAGGCGGGGCAACACGTTGACGCTGAAGGGGTACGAGGCCGCGGGCGGCGTGGAGCAGGCCGTCGCCCACACCGCCGAGAACGTCTACTCCGCACTGCCCGACGAGCGGAGGACCGTGGTGCGGCACCTGTTCCTCCGGCTGTGCGCGTTCGGCGAGGGCACGGAGGACACCAAGCGCCGGGTGCGGCGCGACGAGTTCGGCCCCGCCGACCACCCCGCGCACGAGGTGCTGGCCGACCTGGCGCGGGCGCGGCTGGTCGTGCTGGACGGGGACGGCGTCGAGATCGCCCACGAAGCCCTCATCCGGTCGTGGCCACGGCTGCGCGCCTGGCTCAACGAGGACCGCGAGGGGCTCAGGGTGCACCGCGCGCTCACCGAGGCGACGGCGGCGTGGCTCGCGCTCGACCGCGACCCGGACGCCCTGTACCGCGGCCTGCGCCTGGACACGGCCGAGGACTGGGCCGGCCGCGACGGCACCGCGCTCACGGCGGTCGAACGGCGGTTCCTCGACCTGAGCGTCGACGCCAGGCGGGCGGAGCGGACAGCGGTTCGCCGCCGGGCGCGCCGGTTGCGGCAGCTGGTCGCCGTGCTTGCCGTGCTGCTCCTGCTCGCCGTCGGGACGTCGGTCTACGCCGTGACCGCGGCGCGCACCGTGGCCAGCCAGCGCAACACCGCCCTGTCGCAGAAGGTCGCGGGCCAGGCGGCCGAGCTGCGCGCGGGCGACTCGGGGCTGGCCGCACGGCTCAGCCTCGCGGCGTTCCGCCTCGCTCCCACGACCGAGGCGCGCGGCAGCCTGTTGAGCACGACCTCGACCCCCGACGTGACCAGGCTGGCAGGCCACGAGGAGATCGTGCAGTCCGTGGCGGTCAGCCCGAACGGCCGGATCGTCGCGACGGCGAGCGCCGACCGCACCGCCCGCCTGTGGGACGTGTCCGACCGACGCGCGCCGGTGGAGCTGTCGCGCCTGGCCACGCACACCGACGCCCTGTGGACGGCGTTGTTCAACCCGGCCGGGACGCTGCTCGTGACCACCGGCGAGGACCGGACCGCGCGGCTGTGGGACCTGACCGACCCGCGCCACCCGATCGAGTCGGCCGTGCTCACCGGGCACACGGCGGGCGTGCTCGGCGCGGCGTTCTCCCCGGACGGGAAGGTGCTCGCCACGGCGAGCGCCGACCACACCGTCCGCCTCTGGGACGTCACCGACCCCCACCGCACCGCGCCGCTGTCGACCATCACCGGCCACACCGACGTGGTCACCTCCGTCGCGTTCGGCCGCCGGGGCGGGACCGTGGCCACGGCGAGTTGGGACGGCACCGTCCGGATCTGGGACGTCGCGGACCCGCGCGCACCCCGTGAGGTCGTCAGGCCCGCCGAGAACCTGGACAAGCCCGGCTCGGTCGCCTTCGGGGCCGACGGCGGCGTGCTGGCCGTCGTCACCCGCGACTTCGTCGTCCGGCTGTGGACCCTCGCCGATCCGACCCACCCGGAGCTGGCGGGGGTGTTCGACGACGGCACCGTGCACGCCGTCGCGTTCAGCCCGGACGGGAGGTCGCTCGCGACCGCCGGGCTCGACCGCACCGTGGGGTTGTGGGACGTCGCCGATCCGCGCCTCCCGAGGCGGATCACCGCGCTGCACGGCCACACCGGTCCGGTGGTGTCGGTCCGGTTCGCGCCGGACGGCCGGTCGGTGGTCAGCTCCGGGTTCGACCGCGTCCCGCGCTTGTGGGACCTCCCCGGACCCGTGCTCGGAGGGCACGCCGACGCCGTCTACGCCGTCGGGTTCAGCCCCACGGGCCGGGTCCTCGGCACGGCGAGCTTCGACGGCGTGGTCCGCCTCTGGGACACGAAGGACGTCCGCCGCGCGCGTCCGGTCGCACTGCTGACCGCCCACGCGCAGGCGGTCAACGCCGTGGTGTTCAGCCCGGACGGGCGGCTGCTGGCCACGCCGGGCCTCGACCGCGTGGTCCGGCTGTGGAACGTCGAGGACCCCGCCCACGTCGGCGAACCCGTCGCCACCCTCACCGGGTACGCGGACTCCGTGCAGGCGGCCGCCTTCAGCCCCGACGGCCGCCTCCTCGCCACGGGGTCCGCCGACCACTCCACGCGGCTGTGGGACGTCTCGAACCCGGCGGCCCCGCGGGAGCTGAGCGTCCTCACCGGGGCGGACAACGTCGAGACCGTGGCGTTCAGCCCGGACGGCCGGACGCTCGCCGCGGGCACCTCGGGCCAGGTCGTGCGGCTGTGGGACGTCAGCGCGCCGGACCGGGCGCGGGAACTGCCGAGCCTGACCGGGCACACGGACTCGGTGAAGTCCCTGGCCTTCAGCCCCGACGGCCGGGTCGTGGCCACCGGCAGCGCCGACCACTCCGTGCGGCTGTGGGACGTCTCGAACCCCGAGCACGGCAGGGAGGTCGCCCGGTTGACCGGCCACACCGAGACCGTCCACTCCGTCGCGATGAGCCGGGACGGCCGCACCCTCGCCACCGGGGGCGCGGACGGCACCACCCGGCTGTGGGACGTCCGGGACCCCGCCCGCGCCACCGGGACCGCCGTCCTCTCCGGTCACACCGCCCGGATCTACGGCGTCGCCTTCCACCCGGACGGCCACACCCTCGCCACCGCGGGAGAGGACCGCACGACCCGGCTGTGGGAGACCGATCCCGACCGCGCCGCGACCTGGGTCTGCGCGACCGCGCCGTCCGTCACCGCGGAGGAGTGGGACCGGCACTTCGCCGGGGCGCCGTTCCAGCCCTCCTGCCGGTGACGGGCTCAGACGGCGGACCACCCGTTGTCGACGGGCAGGACGACGCCGTTCAGGTTGCTCGCCGCGTCCGAGGCGAGGAACACGATCACGGCGGCCTGCTCGTCGGCCTCGGACACCCGGCCGAGGTTCCCCATGTACGGCATCAATGTGGCGGGACCGTGGGCTTGCGGGTCGACGTTCAGTGAAATCCCGGTCATCGTGGCGCCGGGCGCGATGGCGTTCGTGCGGATGCCGTCCTTGCGGTACATGATCGCGAGGGACCTGGTCAGCCCGACGACGCCGTGCTTGGACACGGTGTACGCCGTTCCCGCCGCGCTGCCGCGGAGCGCGGCCTGCGAGGCGGTGTTGACGATCGCGCCCTTGCCCTTGGCGAGCATGTGCGGCACGACCGCCCTGGCGAGCTGGAACGGCGCGGTCAGGTTGACCCGGATCACCCGGTCCCACTCCTCGTCGGTGACGTCGGCGGTCGCCGTCATGCCGTCCATGATCCCGGCGTTGTTGACCAGCACGTCCACCCCGCCGAACGCCTCCACGGCCGTCGCGACCACCCGGTCCACCACGGCCTGCTCACCGAGGTCGCCGACCACCGCGACCGCGGCGCCGCCGATCTCCTCGGCCACCGCCTCGGCACGGGCGGCGTCGACGTCGGCCACCACGACCCTGGCGCCCTCGGCGGCGAAGCGCAGCGCGGCCGCCCGGCCGATGCCCGAGCCCCCGCCGGTGACGATCACGCTGCTGTTGTCGAGCCCGGTCATCGATTTCTCCGTTGTCGTCGTGGGGTGGTGGGTCAGCGGCGGGGGATCAGGGTCGCCACGGCCGCGGCGACGAGCGCCGTGGCCGCGCCGATCCCGATGATCACCCGGAACGCCGTCAGGGACGGCACGGCGGTCGGTCCGAACGGGACGGTCACCTGCGACAGGACGACCCCCGCGACGGCGCTCGACACCGAGGTGCCGATGGACCGCATCAGCGTGTTGAGGCTGTTGGCGGCGGCGGTCTCGGAGATCGGCACGGCGGACATGATCAGGGCGGGCATGGCCCCGTACGCCAGGCCGATGCCCGCGCCGACCACGCTGGAGATGAGCACGAGGTGCCAGATCTGGCTCAGCAGCAGCAGGTTGAGCGCGTACCCGGCCGCGACCACCAGGGTGCCGACGATCAGGGTGGTGCGCGGTCCGCTGGTCCGGGTGATGCGGGCGGACACCGGGGCCATCGCCATCATCACCAGCCCGGACGGGGCGAGGACCAGGCCGACGACGAACATCGGCTGCCCCAGGCCGTGGCCGGTGGCCGCGGGGAGCAGCAGCAACTGCGGCAGGACCAGCGACATCGCGAACATCGAGAAGCCGAACACGGCGGAGGCGAGGTTCGTCAAGGCGACCGGCCTGCGCCCGCTGGTGCGCAGGTCCACGAGCGGTTCGGGGGTCCGCAGCTCCCACCGGCCCCACGCGAGCAGGACGACGACCGCCGTGCCGACCAGTCCCAGGGTCAGACCGCTGGTCCACCCCCACGCCGAGCCCTTCGACACCGCCA
>DATMCA010000094.1:0-8263 GCA_035559015.1 Umezawaea sp.
GCTCGCCGCGGCCACCTCGTGGTCGCGTGTCGCACCGGCTGTGACGACTACCGAGGGTTGACCGGGTCACCAGATCTTGTCGCGCATGTCGGCCCACCTCCCTGTTCTCCCAGGTACTAGGCTCGGTCGGGACGTGGGATCACCAGATCTTGTCGCGCACGGTCATCACCTCCGATCGTCGTGTCACACCCGCGGTGGCTGACTTCGCCCCTGGTCGCGATTACCGTCACGGCCCGTCCGGTCCTGGTCACCACCAGGGCTACCCCGTCGTGAGGTGGCAAGGGCATGGGACATCGCGCGGACGCTCCGGTCAGGGCCGGTGGTTCCCGGCGCGTCGCGCGGTGGTCACTATGGTCCCTGCCCGCACGGGCATTGGCCTACGTGCTACTGGTGGACCTGGGCGCGGCAGCGGCGGTGCTCCTGAGCGCCCTGGGCCCCGTTCCGGCCCGTTCGTGGGGCATCGCGGCCGTCCTCGCCGCCTGCGCCGCCGCGCACCTGCACTTCTCGCGCTGGATCGAGCGCATCCGCCGCGACCACAGCCACCTGCCGCACGTCGACCTGTGCAGCATCTGGATCTTCGCGGGCGCGCTGGTCCTGCCGCCGCTGCCCGCGGTGCTCCTGGTGATCGCCATCTACCTGCACCGGTGGTGGGTGGTCGGCCGCTGGGACGCCTCGCGGCCACCGCACCGCTGCGTGTTCACCGTGTCCATGATGACCCTCGCCGCACTGGCCGCGAACGGCGTCGCACACGCCTCCGGCCTGCGGGAACACCTCCTGGCCGGCACCCCGTCCGGCCCGTTGGACCTGGTCGGCATCGTCGGCGCGGCCGCCGCCCAGTGGGGCGTGAACTCGTTGCTGGTCGGCGTCGTCATCGCCATCACGGTGAAGCTGCGCAAGCTCGGCGAGGCCCTCGGCAGCGCGGGCGACAACCTCCTCGAAGTCGGCCAGCTCGCGCTCGGCGCGTTCGTGGCGCTGGCCGTGGCGTGGTGGCCCGGTTTCGCGCTGCCGATGGTCGTCGCGGCCGTCGCGCTGCACCGCACGGTGCTCATCCACCAGCTGGAACTGGCTGCCCGAACGGACAACAAGACCGGGCTGCTCAACGCCGAGTCGTGGCACCTCCAGGCCAGGCTGGAACTCCAGCGCACCCGCGCCCGGCAGACCCCGTCGACCATGGGCCTGTTCATGGTCGACGTCGACCACTTCAAGGACATCAACGACCGCTACGGGCACCAGGTGGGCGACACGGTCCTGCGGGAGATCGCCACGACGCTGTCCGGCACGGTCCGCCGGGGCGACTCGGTGGGCAGGTTCGGCGGCGAGGAGTTCGCCGTCCTGCTGCCCGCGGTCGAACGCGCCGAGGCCCTGGCCATCGCCGAACGCGTCCGCGCGCAGGTGTTCGGCCTGGTGATCGACGACTGCATGGGCGGAACGGTGACCGGCCTGGGCGTCAGCATCGGCGTGGCCGTCTGGCCGGAGATCGACGAGGACACCCTGGAGGGCGTCCTGGCCGCGGCCGACTCCGCGCTGTACGAGGCGAAGCGCCTCGGCCGTGACCAGGTGCAGCTCGCCGGGGCGCACCGCCGACTCCGCTGGGCCCCGTCCGCCCGCAGAACACCGGCGGCGGACTAATTAGCCCAGCTCGATCGCCCGGCGCACGTCGGCGACGTAGGCCTCGGGCTGTTCCCAGGCCGCGAAGTGGCCGCCCGCCCGGTGTTCCACGTACTCGCGGACGTTCAGGAACGCTTCGGCGTAGCTCCGCGGCTCCGGTTTGGTGTCGCGCAGGAACACGGAGAGCACGGTCGGCGTGTCGACCCGGTCGGGGAGGGTGACCGGTTCGACGTAGGTGGCGAAGGAGGTGCCGATCGTGCCGGTGACCCAGTAGGCGGTGACCCACGTGAGGAGCTCGTCCGGGGTGAAGGCCGAGTCGTCGGACCAGGACTCCAGCTTCTCGACGATCCACGCCGCGAGGCCCGCCGGCGAGTCGCCGAGGGCGACGGCCAGCGTGTTCGGCCGCGTCGACTGCTGCGCGATGTACGCGCCGTCGGTCCGGAACCACTGCGCCGACCGGGCGAGGTAGGCGGCCGCGTCGGGCGCGAGCGTCGCCGGGTCCGCCGTGAGCGCACGCCGCGGGGCCACGTTCGTGAGGTGCAGGGCGACCACCCGATCGGGGTGGTCGGCCGCGAGGATCTCCGCGACGGTGCCCCCCACGTCGCCGCCGGACACCGTGTACCTCGCGTAGCCGAGTTCGTCCATGGCGTCCGCGACGATCCCGGCGATCCGGTTGACCGACATGCCGGGAACGGTGAGCGGGGCCGCGAAGGGGAAGCCCGGCAGCGCGGGGACCACGACGTGCGCGTCCGCGAGCAGGGGCAGGACGCGCTCGAACCGCAGCACCGAGTCCGGCCAGCCGTGCAGCAGCACGACGACCGGGGCGGCGGGATCCGCGGACCGCTGGTGGACCACCCGCAGGTCGGTGTCGCCCGCTCGCACGGTCTGCCAGGGGAGGGCGTCGACGCGGCGCTCGTGCACGGCCCAGTCGTACTCGTTCGCCCAGCGTTCGAGCAGGTCGTCGAGGCGGGTGCCGCTGATGCCGCGCGTCGCGTCGTCGCTCCACGGGGTCGCGGCACGCCGTGTCCGCCGGAGTCGTTCCCTCAGGTCGTCGTTCATGTGTATGAGCGTACACATGATGTGTATGCTCATACACATGACTTCGCGCAACGCGGACGCCACCAGGCAGCGGATCCTGGAGCAGGCGCGACGCCAGTTCGCCCGACACGGGTACACGGCGGTCACGGTGAAGGGCGTCGCCGACGCGGCCGGTGTGTCGCCCAACCTCATCACCCGCTACTTCGGCGGCAAGGAAGGTCTTTTCCTCGCGTCGACACGGGTGGAGATCCCCGTCGCGGACTCGTTCGACGGCGACCACTCCGCGCTGGGCTCCCGCCTCGCGGCGAGCATCGTCCAGCGCTGGTTCGGCGCGTCCGGGGAGGATCCGCTGCTCGTGCTGCAACGCGCGTCCGGCGAACGCCCCGAGGCGGCGGAGGCGCTGGCCGCCTTCCTCGACGCGAACTCGCTGGAGCCGCTGCACCGCTACCTGAGCGCCGGAGGGGTGGCCGACGCCGAAGCTCGCCGTCGAGCCGCGGCGATCGACGCCTTCGTGCTCGGCGTGTCGACCCGCCGCCGGGTCCTGCGCGCCGAACTCGGCGACCCCGCCGAACTCCAGGCCTGGCTGGCGACCACCATCCAGCGCCTCGCCGACGGGTGACGCACGGCCGCCTCCCCGGCAGGCGCCGGGCCTTCGAGCCGCACCACTACCGTGCCCGTGGCCTGCGACGAGATGAGTTTTCCGCCGGCCTCGGGTCCACCACCCGACGGCACCACGAACTCACCGGGAGCAGGCCATGGGACTCATCCACATCGAGATGTTCGCGACCCTCGACCTCGTCGGGCAGGCGCCCGGCGGACCCGAGGAGGACCCGGAGGGCTTCCCCTTCGGCGGCTGGCAGGCGCCGCTGATGGACGAGGTGGCCGGGGCGCAGATCGGTGCCGCGTACGAGGGCACGGACGCGCTCCTGCTCGGCAGGCGGACCTACGACATCTTCGCCTCCTTCTGGCCGCACCAGAAGGGCGGCGAGGACGGCGAGATCGCCGACCTGTTCAACAGCATCCCCAAGTACGTGGCCTCCCGCGCCGAGCCCGACCTCCCGTGGGACGGGTCGACGTGGCTCGGGCCGGACCTGGTGGCCGCCGTGCGCGAGATCCGCGATCGGCACGAGAACATCAAGGTCGTCGGCAGCCTGAACCTCGTGCAGACGCTGCTGCGCGAGAAGCTCTTCGACCGCCTCGACCTGTGGGTGCACCCGATCGTGCTCGGCGTCGGCAAGAAGGTGTTCGACGGCGGCGCGGTGCCCACGAACATCACGCTCCTCGAACCGCCGGTGGCGACCCCGAAGGGCACCGTGCACCTGCGCTACGGGCTGGCCGACGGCACGCCGGGGACGGGCGACATGAGCGCGCCCGACCGCGGCGTCGGGAACTCCTGACGCGCCTCAGGAGTAGAAGCCGTCCACCACGGCCGACGCCTCGTCGAGCAGCGCGGGTCCCTCCTGGCGGAAGCCGGGGAACCCGCCGCCGGGCTTGAGCGCCAGCAGCTGCTCGGTCGAGAGCGCGTAGACGACCCGGCCCAGCCCGGACCGGTCGATCGCCCCCGCGCACATCCCGCACGGCTGGCAGCTGGTGAACATCGTGGTGGCCGCCGCCGTGGCGGGGTCCAGTTCGCGGGCCGCCCACCGGGCGAGCTTCAGCTCCGGGTGGGCGGTGATGTCGCCGTCGGTCAGGACGGTGTTGCGGTCCTCGACCAGCACGGTCCCGTCGGCGCTCGCCAGCAGCGACCCGAACGGTGGGTCACCCGCCTCACGGGCTGCACGGGCGAGACCGATGGCCCGGCGGAGGAGCTGCTCTTCGTTGATGTCCACGACACCAGGCTAGGTTTTCCGGCTCCGGCGGTGAAGAGGTCATCCCCGGTGTCGGGCCCGCCAGGCCGGGAAATCCCCGGTAGGTTCGAGCCGTGGCCGAGAATCTCGACGCGACCGACTGGCTGATCCTGCTGGAACTCCAGAACGACGGCCGGGTGCCGCTCACCGAACTGGCGAAGCGGGTCAACCTGGGCGCGTCCGCGACGACCGAACGCGTCAGGCGCCTCGAAGCGGCCGGGGTCATCACCGGCTACCGCGCCACCGTCGACCTCGACCGCCTCGGCTACTCGGTCCTGGCCGTCGTGCGGCTCAAGCACGCGGGCAGCAGGCACGAGCCGTTCCACCGGCTGCTGGAGGAGCGCGCCGAGGTGCTGGAGTGCCTGCGCACCACCGGTGACGACTGCTACGTGCTGAAGGTGGCGGCGACGTCGATGCCGCACCTGGAGCGGGTGGTCAACGAGCTGTCGTTCTTCGGCGACACCAACACCAACATCGTCTACAGCCAGACGCTGCCGTTCCGCGGTCCGCGCGAGCCGTGATCCTCAGTCTTCCCAGACGTCGCTCGCGGGCAGTCCACGCGCCTCGCGCTCCCGGTCGACCAGCTTCTGGATCAGGGCCGTCTTGCCCTTCGTGTACACCAGCCCGTCCGACTCGGTGGCCGCCAAGCCACGCTTGAGCTCGCCGTACTCGGCGGCGGCCTCCGGGTGGGCCAGGAGGTGGTCGCGCAGCAGGCGTTCGTTGCGCGTGTCCCAGTTCTCGGCCGGGATGACGTGGAAGTGGTGCGTGCGAACGCCGTTCGTGTCGCGGCCGTAGAACAACCGGTTCCGCATGCCGGTTTCCTCGCGCACGTAGCCGAGCGAGGTGAGGGCGTCCTCGTCGACGGCGGCGAGGTCCGGGGTGGACGCCATCAGGTCGATCACGGGCTTCGCGGCGAGACCGGGGATCGCGGTGCTGCCCACGTGCTCGACGACCGGGAACAACGGCCGCAGCTCCGCGATGCTGCGCGCGGCCTCCGCGGGCCAGGACGGGTCGTGGTCGGAGAACTCGATCGGCATTCCGAGCAGCCTAGTAGTTTGCGGACGTGGTGAGACCCGACTTCCCGATCACGACCGAACGGCTGGTGCTGCGGCTGTTCACCATGGACGACCTCGACGCCGTCCACGCCTGGCAGGCGCTGCCCGAGGTGGCGCGGTACCTGTACTGGTCGGCGCGGACGCGCGAGGAGACGCGGGCGTCGCTGGCGGCCAAGGTCGCCGTGCCGTGGCCGACGAGGGTGGGGGAGTCGTTCACGCTGGCCGTTCAGCGGCGCGACACCGGTGAGGTGATCGGCGAGGTGCACGTCGAGTGGCTGCACGAGGAGTGGCGGCAGGGCGAGTTCGGGTTCGTCTTCCACCCCGGCCACGGCGGGCGGGGCTTCGCCACCGAAGCGGCGGAGGTGGCCCTGCGACTGGGTTTCACCAACCTCGGCCTGCACCGGATCATCGGCCGCTGCGACGGCCGCAACACCCCGTCGATCAAGCTCATGGAACGCCTCGGGATGCGCAAGGAGGCGCACTTCCGGCACAACGACATCTTCAAGGGCGAGTGGGGCGAGGAGCTGGTCTACGCGATGCTCGACGACGAACTCCCCAGCCGGTAGGGGGCTTCGGCGAACACCTCCCCGAATCGCTCCAACGCCACGTCCCCGTCCGCCAGCTCCCCGGCGATCCGCTCGAACGCGAACAGGAACGCGCGGATGTCGTCCGGTGGCAGCAGGGCGGTGTCGGCCATCAGCGACAGCCGCATCCGGTCGGGTGTGCCGCCGGTGTCCAGGTACAGCGCCATGTCCTCGTGCGCGGTCCGCTCCGGCCACGCCAGGGTGGTCGCGGCGGAGGAGGTCGCGCGGGAGCGGGGGAGGGTGGACCACATGTCGTTGACCTGGCAGCCCGGTGGCAGCACGACGTCGCGGAGCACCTCCGCCGCCAGGCGGCCGTCGTAGCGGGCGTGGCGCTTGGCCGCGACCATCGTCGCCGCGGACCGGCGGAGCACCTCGTCGAAGTCGGCGACGTCCAGGTCCACCACCGTCTTCACGGCCTGGTTCAGCGTGGTCACGGCGTTGAACAGGTCGGGCGCCAACCTGTTGCCCTGCATGACGTCCAGCCGGAACACCGGGCCGGGGCAGAGGTGGCGGAGCAGGCCGGTGGTGATCGACAGCAGCACGACGGACGTGGTCGTCCGCAGGCGCCTGGCCGCCGCCCGGACCGCGACCGGGAGCGCGCTGGACTCGATCTCGCCGCGCACGAACCGCGGCTCCAGGGGAACGGCCCGTGCGGGCGCTGGTGGCGGCATCCGCGTCACGTGCTCGCGCAGGTGCCGCATCGCCTCCACGTTGAGCAGCTGGCCGTCCGGCGAGTTCTGCCGGGTGGCCAGGTCCACCGGCTGCACCGACGGCTTGGCCGCGGGCACGGGCCGTCCGTCGGCGCGGGCCTGGAGCATGGCCGTCAGCTCGGCGACGAGCAGTTCGGTGCCGGTGTGGTCGGCGGCCATGTGGGAGACGCCGAGGACGACCAGCACGGGGATGCCCTCGTGCAGCGCCAGGGAGATGCGGACCGGCAGCTCCTCGTCGTGGTCGAACGCCGTCGCCCCGGCCCGCACGAGGCAGTCGGTCACGATGCCGGAGAAGTCGACCGGGTCGTCGGCGGGCCGGTCGAACACGCTCACGTCGAGGGCACCGGACGCCAGCACCTCCTGCGTCGCGTCACCGCGCGGCGACGCGTGGAACAGGGTGCGCAGCGACTCGTGCCGCAGCAGGAGTTCGCTGATCTGCTCCAGCACGTCGCCGACCGACAGCAGCAGCGGGACGGGCAGCCACCGGGTCAGCACGAAGAACGGCTTCACCTCCGGCAGCCACTCGTGGATGCCGTCCCAGGTGCCCCGCTGGCCCCACGTCAGCGGGGCGACGCGGGCCCGCCCGCCGTGGAACTCGGCCTGGACCGTGGTCTCGGTGATCACGACGCGCCCTTCAGCTCGACGACCTCGCGACGCGCGAACAGCACGTCCCGCAGGCAGTGCACGGTGTACGTCAGACCCGCCGTCCACCCCGCGACCACGGCCCACATGACGGCGTCGATGCCGAACGGGCCGTTGAGCAGGTAGGCGAACGGGACCTGGACGATGACGAACGCGATGAGCGTGCAGACCAGCGGCGCGGTCGTGCGCCGCGACCCGTTGAGGTACCCGTGCAGGACCACCATCACGGTGTACAGCACCAGGAACGGGTAGATGATCAGGACGTACCGCTCGGTCAGCTCCTGGGTCGCGCGGTCGCCGGTGAACAGCCCGGCGATGGGGGAGCGGGCCAGCAGCACCACGGCCGAGACCACGGCGGTGAGCCCGACCGTGAGCCCCAGCGTCCGCACCAGCCCCCGCCGGGCCCGATCGCGGTCCGCGCCACCCAGGTTCTGCGCCACGAACGCGGTCACCGCGCCGGAGAAGTCCAGGAACAGCATCCCGGTGAACAGCTCCAGCCGGGACACGATGGTGAACGCCGCGAGCACCACGGCACCGTAGGACTGGATGATCCAGACCAGCACCATGATCCCCACCGCGAGGATGATGTGCTGGCTCGCCAGCGGGAACCCCAGCCGCACGGCGTCCATCAGCTCGCGCCGCACGGCCGGTTCGGACTGCTTGCGCCCCAACGGGTAGATGCGCCGCGCGGCGAAGAGCCCGACGACGAAGGCGGCGGCGCTGGCGATCACCGTCGCCAGCGCCGCACCCCCGATCCCCATGCCCAGCACCGAGAGGAA
>DATMCA010000095.1:0-7575 GCA_035559015.1 Umezawaea sp.
TCGGCACCGTCCATCACCGTGCTCGGGACGCCCGGCAGCCGGTGGTTCAGCAGGACCAGGGGCGCGCTGCCCGAGGCCAGGGCGATCTGCGGGTCGGTGATGCCGGGGGAGCACAGGAGGAGGCCGTCGACCTGCTTCGCCATCGCCTGCACGAGCTTCGCCTCGGCCACCGGGTCCTCGTCGCTGTCCGCCACGAACACCGCGTAGTCGGCCTGGGCGGCGCGGGTCTGCACGGCCTTCAGGATGCCGGTGTGGAACGGGTTGTCGAGATCGGGCACGACGATGCCGATGTTGCCGGTCTTGCCGGTGATCAGACCTCGCGCCGCGCGATTGGGCTGGTAGCCGAGCTCCGAGGCGGCGGCCAGGACCCGTGATCTCGTGTCGGGGCGGACGAGGTCGGGGGAGGACAGTGCGCGCGACACCGTCGCCACCGACACGTGAGCTCGGCGTGCCACATCGCGGATGGTGATCGTCACGGTGGCCCATCCAACCGTAATTGTGACGAAAGCTCGTGATTGGGGTGCCGTTGAACCGATTTCGGAGGAGCCCCGTTTCCCAGATGCAGGTCACGTGGAACCGCGGGCCTTCCCAAACGTCCAGGAGGGCCGGCCATGATCATCCACCGCGCATCACCCGCCAGTGCGGCCGTCGCGACAGCCTCGGGTCATGGCCGCTGACGTCCGCGTGTCGCCGTGGTCACCACAGGAGTTCGAGCTGAACGAGACGACAATGCACCGAGAGCCACCGTTCGACCTGCCCCCCGAGGCCGCCCTCGACGGCCGCCCGGAAGGCGGTGACCTGCTGTTGCAGCGCACCCTCGGCCGGGTCCGGCAGGAGAAGGCGCGCGAGGGCAGACGGCGGCAGAGCTTCGCCGTCGTGGTGTCGACGAGCCTGCTCGCCGCGGCACTCGCGGGCGGCGTGGTGATCGGCAGGCACCTGACCGGCTCCGACGAGTTCGTGGTCGGCGGTCTGGCCAACGGCGCCAGCCTCAGCGCGGTGGTCACGCCCGCCGAGGGCTGGTCGCGGCTGCGGGTGAACGTCAAGGGCGTCCAGGCGGGCGAGCGGTGCTGGCTCGTGGTCACCGACGTGCACGGCGGGCGGTTCGTCGCCGGTAGCTGGATCGCCGGTGGTGGGGACCCCGGCCGCGGCGTCACGCTCGACGGCGCGGCCCTCGTCGCCGCCGACGACCTGAAGTCGGTGAGCGTCGAGACGCTCGACGGCCGGGTCCTGGTGTCCGCCCCCGCCTAGGTCGCGAACACCTGGTCGTCGTCCGCGAACGCCTTGACCTCGATCGCGTTGCCCGCCGGATCGCGGAAGAACATCGTCCACTGTTCGCCAGGTTTTCCGGCGAAGCGGAGGTACGGCTCGATCGCGAACTCGGTCTCCGCGAGCCGCAACCGCTCCGCGAGCTGGTGGAACGCCTCGACGTCGAGCAGGACGCCGAAGTGCGGCACGGGTACGTCGTGCCCGTCGACCGGGTTGCTCGCCCCCGAAAGCACCGCTCGGTCCACCAGGTGTGTCACAAACTGGTGGCCGTACAGGTTCCAGTCGATCCAGCGGTCGCTGGAACGGCCTTCCGGGCACCCGATGACGCCTCCGTAGAACTTTCGGGCCGCTTCGAGGTCGGTGACGGGGACCGCGAGGTGAAAACGAGGGATGTCCGGAGTCATGCTGAGAGCTTCGCCGATCTTCCGCAACGGGGGTAGTCGACGCATTGACGTGGTGGGTTGGTTAGCTGTCGCCGTGTTCCGAACGATGCCGCTCGCGGTGGTCGTCCTCGTGGCGGCGTGCACGACGCAGAGCGCGACCCCCGCCGACGACCAGTTCGTCGGCATCGAGCAGGTCCAGGCCTCCTCGGGTGGCGTCGCGCCCGGCCCGGACGCGTCGACGGGCGTGGTCACGGCCTCGTGCGGGCGCAACGCCGAGCGCCACCTCAACGCCGACAACGCCGTCATCTCACCGGGTCTGCGCAACGGCGCGCACCACACGCACGAGTACGTCGGCAACCTGTCCACGGACGCGTTCTCGACGCCCGAGAGCCTCGCCGCCGCGACGAGCACGTGCGCGGACGGCGACCTGTCCTCTTATTTCTGGCCGGTGCTGCGGCTGACCGACGTCGTCGGCCACGACGCGCACGCGGAAGGCGGCGGTGTCCACGGCAACACCGGCGAGGTGCTGCCCCCGGAGTCGGTGACGATCACGTTCACCGGCAGCCCGGTGAGCAAGGTCGTGCCGCTGCCCCGGTTCCTGCGCACGATCACCGGCAACCCGTCCGCCGCCACCAGCGGTGGCCTGAACGCCAACGCCAAGTGGGGCTGCTCCGGGTTCCCCGAGCGGTTCACGATGAAGTACCCGCGCTGCCCGGCGGGGAGTCGGGTGCAGCGCACCTTCGACTTCCCGAACTGCTGGGACGGCCGCAACGTCGACAGCGCGTCGCACCGCGACCACATCGTCCCGGCCGCGGCCAACGGCGCGTGCCCGGCGGCGACGTTCCCGGTGCCCCGGCTGCGGCTGGTCGTCTCCTACGACGTGCCCGCGGGCAGGCCGTTCGCCGTCGACAGCTTCCCCGACGAGCACCGCGACCCGATGACCGACCACGCGATGTTCGTGAACGTGTTCCCCGACGAGGTCATGTCCCGTTTGGCGGGCTGCCTCAACGACGGTCGCGCCTGCGGTTGAAAATACCGCGGAAATACTTCGACAGTTTCGTGAACCACCGCGGCCCCGGAGCCGTGTGTGCGTGGACAGGTTGATGAGAGGAGTGGGTGGATGGCGGCACTGTGGTCCCGCAAACGGGAGGCCGCGGCCGACGAGGCGCTGATCCGATCGCTCTACGAAGAGCACGGTCGGGCTCTGCTCGCCTACGCGACGCGGTTGACCGGCGACCGGGCGGCTGCCGAGGACGTGGTCCAGGAGACCCTCCTCAGGGCCTGGCGCCACCCCGACGCGCTCGTCAACGGGAAGGGCTCGGTGCGCGGCTGGCTGCTCACCGTTGCCCGCAACATCGTGACTGACCGCATCAGGGCCAAGGCGGCGCGACCGCAGGAGGTCGCGGAATCGCCCACGACCCCTCCGATCGAACGCGATCACGCCGAGTCGGTGGTGAACTCCGTCGTCGTGCTCGAAGCACTCGACCAGCTCTCCTCGGACCACCGCGACGTCCTGCGGGAGATCTACTTCAACGGGCGCAGCGTCACGGAGGCGGCTGAAGCCCTGGGCGTGCCACCCGGCACGGTGAAGTCGAGATCCCACTACGCCTTGCGCGCCCTGCGCGAGACGTTCGCCGGACAACAGGTGGCCTTGAAGGGGGTGGCCGGATGACCACGCAGCACGAACCACAACTGCTGGGCGCCTACGTGCTGGGAGCCCTCGAGGAGCAGGAGGTGCGGACCGTGGAGGAGCACCTCGCCAACTGCCCGGAGTGCCGGGGGGAGCTCGACGAGCTGCGGGCCATGGAGGCCTACCTCGGCGACGTTCCGCCCGAGGCGCTGCTCGACGGACCGCCGGAAGGCGGTGACCTGCTGCTCCAGCGCACGCTGCGGCAGATGCGGACCGAACGCGGTGGCGCCGTCCGCCGCAGGCAGTTCGCCCTGGGCGCGGCTGCGGCCGTCGTCGCCGCCATCGTCCTCGGCAGCGGTGTCGTGGTCGGTCGGAGCACCGCGCCCGTCACGGAGGCGCTGCCCGGTCCGTCGTCCACGGCCGCCACTCCGCCCGCGGGCACGAAGGTCGCGACGTTCGCGGACCCGAACACCGGCGCGCGGATGACCGTGCAGGTCAAGCCCGCCGCGGGCTGGGTCCGGGTCAACGCCGGGATCGGCGGGATCCCGCAGAACGAGAAGTGCCGGTTGTTCGTCGTGGCGAAGGACGGCCACCGCGAGGAGATTGGTAGTTGGCTGGTCTCGAAGGCCGGGGAGGCGGACGGCACGAACCTCGACGGTTCGGCCCTCATCGCCCCGGACGACGTGGCGGCTGTCGAGGTCGAGAACTTCGACGGCAAGAAGTTCGTCAGCGTGAAGGTCTAGGAGCCACGTGTTCACCGCTTCTGCAGGGGAAGCGGTGAACACGTCACCCGCACCCGCTGGGGTGCGGACACCCGGTGCGCGCGCCGCTTCTGCAGGGGAGGCGGGGCGCGCACCGGGCCTTTTCACGGCTTGAGCAGGTCCGGCCAGTCGTAGCCCGCGTGCCGCGAGCGGTGGGTGGTCTTCTCCACGAGGGCCAACCGGATGTTGCGCCGCACCCGCTCGTCGAGATCGGGTTCGTCGAGCAGCAGGGTCATCCCGCGCCGCAGCCCGGCGTGCCGCCGGGGTTCCATCTGGAGGACGACGCTCGCGGCGAACTCCTCGTCCAGCTCACCCCTCAAGGCGTCCAGCGCGGTGAGGTGCTCGGACGGCTCGGCCCTGGCCAGCACCTCGGCCATCGCCGCCCGCCACCGCACGGCGGTGTCCTTGCCCGCCCGGCGCGGCGCGTGCCGCAGCAGCCTGCCGAAGTGCAGCAGGAACGGCATCCCGGCCGTCCCGTGCCGCACGAAACCCGACACCTTCCCCAGGACGGCGGACTCGACGGGTTCCCGGAACGCGAGGCGCAGCAGTTCGTCGGCGTCGGCGGGCGCACCCCACCTCGCCAGCAGCACCACCAGGACCGACCGGGCTTCGAGCGCGTCGGCGGCCGGTTTCCCCGTCGCGGGATCCCACTCCGCCAAGGGCGTCAGGACGCGGCGCACGTCCGCCGCCGGGTAGCGGCCCGAGTCGAGCCCCAGGCCGACGACCTGCACCAGCGACTTCCGCACCGACACCTCGTGCGCCCCGGCGAGCCAGCCCTCCACCTGGCCCAACGGCGGTGGCAGGAGGCCGTCGCGGCGCACCAGGACGACCAGCAGCCGGGCCCCGTCGCGGCGGACGGGTTCCCGCTGCGACGCCAGGGCCGACTCGACGAGCGTCCGCGACGGCCCGCTCCGGGCGCGGAGCTCGTAGCCCTCCAGGTCGCTGTGCTGTTCGAGGAACCGGTGGAGGTGCCCGCACTCGCCGCGCTGGATCAGCACGTCCAGCAGCATCCGCTGCTCGGTCGGGGACGCGGTGCCGCGCACCGACTGCTGGGTGAACATCCGGATCGCGTGCGGCGCGAGGGCGTGACCGGCTCCGATCCGCGTCACGGCGGCGCGCGCTCCCGCCGCACCGACGCCCGCGCCCCGCACCACCAGGCCCAGCAGGCGGTCGGGGTCCAGCCAGGGCGCGACCTCGTCGTCGGACAGGCGCCCGGCGGCGGTTTCCGCGACGCCCACGGCGACCGCGGGCTCCACGTCGTGGCGCTCCAGCGTGCGCCGGACCGTGTCCGCCCAGCGCTGCCGCGGCCCCGCGGGCTTCTTGTGGGCCGCGGGCAGCCCCTCGGCCAGCCAGTCCGCCCAGTGGTCGAGCATCCGGTTCGGCGCGCGGCGGGTGTAGCCGACCAGCCAGCCACGGTGGATCTCGGCGTGCACCTGGGGTTCGTCGTGCCGTCGCAGCAGGAACTCGACCACGTCGACCGTCGACAGTGGACCGTCCACGGCGAGCGCGGCCAGGACCCCGCCCAGCAGCGCGCCGTCGAGCGAGACCACCTTGTCCGACGCGGCGACCGTGGCGAGCGCGGTCTTCAGCTCGGCCAGCAGGAGCCCCCACCCGTGCCGCTCGGCGAGCCGCGTCGCCGCGATCCGGTGCGCTTCGGCGTGCGCCTCGGTGACCGCCTGCCTGCGTTCGGTCGTCGCGCCGACGACGTCGTCCGCCCACGTCGCCAGGTCGACGTCCGGCAGGGCCGCCTCCCGGTCCAGCACCGGGCGCAGCACGGCGACCACGTGGTGGTCCGCGCCCTTGTGCGCGGCGATCCGGCCCAGCTCCCGCAGTTCCGCCAGCGCGAACGCCGGGTCGACGGTCAGCAGGCCCGCGAACAGCTTCGGCAGCTCGGGTCGGAGCCGGGTGCCCGCGGCCCGCTTCGTCAGCTCCAGCCGGCGGGCGCCGACGACCGCGAGTTCGGGATCGCGCTGCGCCACCCGCGACAGCACGCCGAGCACGCTCACCCACGCGGCGTCGTCGCGGTCCGCGCACACCCGCAGGACGTCCACGTCGTGCTCCGTCCACCGCCGCTGAGGCGGGGGCATGAGCGCCAGGCAGTCCCGCGCCACGGGCAGGCTCGCCCTCGCGAGCACGTCGCCGAAGGGGGCCCAGCACTCCTGGGGCACGTCCGGGCTCTGCGCGAGCACGGCGAGGATCGTGCGCTGGAGCGCGTACGGGAACGGCTCGCCCGCGCGGTCGGCGAGCGTCCGCGAGAGGTCGTCGAGCATCCGCACGGCCAGCGCCCTCGCCTCCCGCGCCAGGGAGTCGTCGCGCCACGCGCACAGCCACGCCTGCTCGAAGACGGCCAGCAGCAGGTAGTCGTCCGGCCTGCTGAGGATCCGGTCGTGCAGCAGCGGCAACGCCTCGGGGCCCAGGGCGTGCAGCAGGGCCTGCGCGGCGGCGAACTCGAAGAACGTCTGGTGGAAGAAGCGGAAGGACTGGCCGGAGGAGCCGACGACGAGTTCGCCCACGCCCCGCTGAACCAGGAGGTCGACGTCCCGGCGCTGCTCGCCGGGGTCGAAGGAGCGGTCCAGCGGGACCTCGGGGAGACCGTCGCGCAGCATGGCCACCGCGAGCTGCCGGACCGACTCGGCGAGGTCGACGTCGTCGGACTCCTCCGTCGACCCGACGCGGCGGTCGCGGACGACCCGGTCGCGCCAGAACTCGTAGTGCAGGTCGGTGATGTCGACGTCGTCGGCGATAGCCGAGGGCGCGTAGAGCTGGAAGAGCATGCGCAGCGTCAACGGGCGCAGGCACAGGGAGCCGAGAGGGCGTTGGCGCGCCACGGCGGAGATGATCCGGGCCGCCATGCCGCGGGCGTTCTCCGCGCTGTGGCAGTAGAAGCGGCTGTGCGACGCCACCGCGCGCTCGAACTCACTGGGAGAGCCGTCCGTCGCGTAGTCGGTGAGTTCGACGACGACCCAGTCCGCCGGCAGGAGACCCGCCTCGTCGGGGCGTGAGGTCACGACCACGGACGCCCCGCCGCCCGCCGCGGCGTTGACCGCCTCGACCAGCGCGAGGTGCCCGGCCTCACCGGTGACCACCAGGTCGGCGGTGTCGATGAGCAAGGTGCACGCGCCGCCCGACCGCTCGACGGCCGCCGCGATCGTGCCCGCGTCCACCAGCGCGGTCCGGTCGCCGACGCCGCGCAGCCAGGTCGCCTTGAGCAGGAACACCTCGTGCCCGCCGCGCGCCAGCAGGCCGTTCGCCAAGCCCCACAACAGGCTCGTCTTGCCGGTGCCGGGACCCCCGACCAGCAGTTGCGGCGCGCTCGTGCCGTCGAGCAGGCGGCCGAGCACCTCCGGTGCCACGTCGCGTTCGACGTAGAGGCCCTTGCCGAAATCGCCCGCCCGGAGCCCGTGGGGCACCCGACCCGCCTCGGACCGGGCGAGGTCGCTCAGCACCCGGAGCCGGGGGAGCGGGTCGTCGGTCTGGGTGAACTCACGCCGAGGCGGCGCGGGCGCCTCCTTGATCAGCCGGTCGACGGACCGGA
>DATMCA010000096.1:0-2064 GCA_035559015.1 Umezawaea sp.
GGCGCAATGCTGCCACGCGTGGCGGCGATCTGGACTACCGGGCCACCACCGCGCAGTGGCACGCCGAGCGGGTCGCGCGGCGTCCGAAGCCGGCGAAACTGGCGGTCACCGCGGCGCTGCGGGGCTACGTGCAAGACCGGCTGGCCGGCGTGGTCGTCGCCCCGGGCGGAGCCGCGGTCCCCGGACCGGTCGTGCCCTGGAAGGGCCGGCGGCACGGGCGACGGCAGAGTCGGCGCTGGGCCACGGCGTGGAGCCCGGAACAGATCGTCCGTCGCCTGCGGCTCGACTTTCCCGACGACGGGACGATGCGCATCAGCCACGAGGCCATCTACCAGGCGCTCTACGTGCAAGGCCGTGGGGCGCTGCGCCGCGAGCTGACCGCCTGCCTGCGCACCGGACGGGCGCTGCGTGTGCCGCGGGCCCGCAGCCGCGGGCGGGGCAAGTCCTTCGTCGGTCCCGAGGTGCTGATCAGCGAACGCCCGGCGGAAGCGGCCGATCGGGCGGTGCCGGGGCACTGGGAGGGCGACCTCATCCTCGGCTCGGGCGGTTCGGCGATCGGTACCCTGGTGGAGCGCGCGACGCGGTTCACGATGCTGCTGCACCTGCCGCCCATGGCGGGCCACGGGTGCGGGGCCCGGGTGAAGAACGGGCCCGCGCTCGCCGGGCACGGCGCCGAGGCGGTGCGCGACGCCATCACGCGCACGATCATCACTCTGCCCGAGGGGCTGCGACGGTCGCTGACCTGGGACCAGGGGGCCGAGATGACGCAGCATGCACGCCTGCGGATCGATACCGGCGTGGCGGTCTACTTCTGCGACCCCCACAGTCCCTGGCAGCGCGGCACGAACGAGAACACCAACGGCCTGCTGCGGCAGTACTTCCCGAAAGGCACCGACCTGAGCGTGCACGGCGCCGACGACCTCGCGGCCGTGGCCGCGGCGCTCAACGCCAGGCCCCGCAAGACCCTCGGCTGGAGAACACCCGCCGAGGCCTTCGACGAGGTGCTACGGTCGGCTCACGCAGGTGTTGCGACGACCACTTGAATCCGCCCTGGACCCCTCTGTCACTGTGATGGACCAGGCCGGGTTCCGGCCGGCGGCGCTGCAGGGCCATCACCAGCGCGTCCACGCACAGCCCGGCCCGCAGGTGATCCGCCATCGACCAGCCGACGATCTCGCGCGTGGCCAGGTCCTCGATCGCGGCCAGGTACGGCCAGCCCTCGTCCGTCGGCAGGTGGCTGATGTCGGCCAGCCAGACGGTGTCGGGCCGCTCGGCGACGAAGTGGCGGTCGAGCAGGTTCGGGGCGACCGGCAGGTCGTGGCGGCTGTCGGTGGTCCGCGGCGGCCGCCGGCGGCCCCGCCGCGCCTGCAGGCCCATCTCGCGCATCAGCCGCTCGACCCGCCGGCGCGAGTGCCGCCGGCCCTCCCGGCGCAGCTCGGCGTGGACCCGCCGCGAGCCGTAGGCCCGCCGCCGGGCGGCGAAGATGCGGCCGATCAGGCCGCGCAGCTCGGCCTCCGCGTCGGCCCGGGCGCGGGTGAGAGGGATCGCGCGCAGCCAGGCGTAGAAGCCGCTGACGCTGGCGCCGACGACGCGGCACAGCGTGGCCACGGCGTGGTTGGCCCGCTCGGCGGCGACGAACACGAACTTGCTCACGCGATCCCCCGGGCGAAAAAAGCCGCGGCCTTCCTGAGGATCTCGACCGCCTCCTCGAGCCGCTTGTTCTCCCGCTTCAGCCGCTGCAGCTCGGCCTGCTCGGCCTTGCGCGCGGCCAGCGCCTCCGCCGAGCCCGCGGCCAGGTGCTCGTTGCGCCACCCGCTCAGCTGGCCGGGGCTCAGCCCCAGCTCGGTCGCGACCTCGCCCAGCCCCTTGCCGCCGTCCAGCAGCCGCTTGACCGCCTCGGCCTTGAACTCGGTGGTGAACCGCCGCCGCTTTTGCCTCTCTCCCATCCTGCCCTCCTGAGGTGCTCGGGTTCCTTAGCGAACCCTCCACTCCTCAGGCTACGGCATGCACACATCTCGCGCGGCCGGTGCAACCCTTGAGGTCGGCTGCCTATTGCTGCGCTTT
>DATMCA010000097.1:0-5442 GCA_035559015.1 Umezawaea sp.
GAGTCGCTCCAGATGTCGGCGCAGCTCACCCAGGTGTTCGAGGTCGACGTGACCAAGATCGCCCGGCTGCGCACCCGCGCCAAGTCGGCGTTCGAGCAGCGCGAGGGCGTCAAGCTCACCTTCCTGCCGTTCTTCGCGAAGGCCACGGTCGAGGCGCTCAAGCAGCACCCGAAGCTGAACGCCTCGATCAACGAGGAGGCCAAGGAGGTCACCTACTACGGCGCCGAGCACCTCGGCATCGCGGTGGACACCGAGCGCGGCCTGCTCAACGCGGTCATCCACAACGCCGGTGACCTCAACCTGGCCGGTCTGGCGCACAACATCGCCGACCTCGCCGCCCGCACCCGTGCGAACAAGGTCACCCCGGACGAGCTGTCCGGCGGCACCTTCTCGCTGACGAACCTGGGCAGCAACGGCGCGCTCTTCGACACCCCGATCATCCAGCAGCCGCAGGTCGGCATCCTGGGCGTCGGCGTGGTCAAGAAGCGCCCCGTGGTCATCACCGACGAGAACGGCGACGACAACATCGCCATCCGGTCGATGGCGTACCTGGCGCTGACCTACGACCACCGCCTGGTGGACGGGGCCGACGCCGGTCGTTTCCTCACGACCATCAAGAACCGCCTGGAAGAAGGCGCGTTCGAGGCCGATCTCGGCCTGTAGGACCGCTCGCGACGAGCCCCCCGGTGCGGTGTCCGCGCCGGGGGGCTCTGTCTTGCCCCGCCCTGTCGGGGTTCTGTCCCTTTTGCGGTAGCTGACCCCTGCTGTGCACGAACCCCACCCTTGGGAGACGATCAACCCATGCGCGTCGTGATCGCCGGTTCATCCGGGATGATCGGAACCAGTCTGGTGGCGGCGCTGCGCGGCGAGGGGCACGAGGTGCTCCGGCTGGTGCGGCGCACGCCCAAGGCCCCCGACGAGCGGGGCTGGGACCCGCCCGCCGGTCGCCTCGACGACGGCGCCTTGGACGGCGTCGACGCCGTGGTGAACCTGTGCGGTGCGGGCGTGGCGGACAAGCGCTGGAACGACGCCCGCAAGCAGGTGCTGCGCGACAGCCGGAACGTGCCGACCGAGGTGCTGGCCGCCGCCGTCGTGGAGCACGGCGTGCCGACGCTGGTGAACGCGTCGGCGATCGGGTTCTACGGCGACACCGGTGACGCCGTGGTGGACGAGACCCGCGGTCCGGGAACCGGGTTCCTGGCGGACCTGTGCCGCGAGTGGGAGGCGGCCGCCGCGGTCGCCGACCAGGCTCCCGGCGTGCGCGTGGTGAAGCTCCGCACCGGTCTGGTGATCGGTCCGGCCGGTGGCCTGTTCGGCCGGATCAAGCCGCTGTTCTCGTTCTTCCTCGGCGGCAAGCTCGGCGACGGCACGCAGTACATGCCGTGGATCTCCCTGGACGACGCCATCTCCGCGATCCGCTTCGCCGTGGAGCACGCGTCGGTGAAGGGCCCGATCAACCTGACCGCGCCGAGCCCCGTGACGAACGCGGAGTTCACCCGCACCGTCGGCCACGTGCTGCACCGGCCGACGCCGTGGGTCGTGCCCGGTTTCGTGCTCAAGGCGGTGCTCGGCGAACTGGCGGAGGAAGGCGTCCTCGTCGGTCAGCGGGCCGTGCCGAAGGTGTTGGAGCGCAACGGTTTCCACTTCCTGCACCCCGCACTCGGAGCGGCGGTGTCGGCAGCGGTGAACGGTTGAGCCGGGCCCACCTCGTCCTCGTCGGTCTGCTCCTGGTGGGGTTCTCGGCCGGCCTCGGCTTCGTGGTGCGCGACGAGGTGCCCGCCCTGGACACCAGGCTCAACGGCTACGCGCCGCTGCACACCCGTCCGCTGACGGTCGCCGCGGAGTGGATCAGCTTCGTGCTCAGCCCCGGCCTCGCGACCATCGCGCTGCTGGGCCTGACCGCGCGAGCGTGGCTGGCCAAGGACCCGCTGGTGTTCCGCATCGCCGTGCTGCTCGGCCTGTGCTGGGTCACGGTGCTGCTCCGCCACGCGTACCGGCGGGTGCGGCCGATCGACTTCCCCAAGTGGAGCTACCCGAGCGGGCACGTGACGGCGGTGACCGCGCTGGCGTTCACGTCGGTCGTGGCGTGCGCCTGGCTGGCCCACCGGTGGCTGCGCGCGGTCGTCGTGCTGGCGGCGGCTGCCGTCGTGCTGACGGCGGCGAGCCGGGTCGTGCTGAGGATGCACTGGTTCACCGACACCGCGGGCGCCGTGTCGGGGGTCGTGGGCGTCGGGCTGCTCGCCGGTCTGGCACTGGGTCTCGTGCGGCCGGGAGTAATCTCGGACCGTGACCGGACCTGACGTCTCCTGCCGCACCTCGAACCACCCCTTCGACGTGCGTGAGCTGGGCACCATCGACTACATGGCCGCCTGGGACCTGCAACGCGACCTCGCCACCGCGCGTGCCGACGGCACCGCGGGCGACACGCTCCTGCTGCTGGAGCACAACTCCGTCTACACCTGCGGACGGCGCACCGAGGAGGCCGACCGGCCGGTGAACAGCACCATCCCGGTCATCGACGTGGACCGCGGCGGGAAGATCACCTGGCACGGTCCCGGCCAGCTCGTCGGCTACCCCATCGTGGAGCTGACCGAGCCGATGGACGTGGTGCAGTACGTGCGCAGGCTGGAGCAGGCGCTGATCCACGTGTGCGACCAGCTCGGCGTGCACACGGGCCGGGTGGACGGGCGCAGCGGCGTGTGGCTGGCGGCGGACGACCGCGGTCCGGAGCGCAAGATCGCCGCGATCGGCATCCGCGTGCAGCGCGGCGTCACCATGCACGGCTTCGAGATCAACTGCAACGCCGACCTGGCCCCGTTCGGCGACATCATCCCCTGCGGTATCAGGGATGCCGGTGTCGCATCCTTGTCACAGGAGCTGGATCGGGACGTGTCGGTGGCCGAGGTGCTGCCCTTGGCCCGCGACGCCGTGCTGGCCGCGCTGGACGGCAGCCTGCGGCTGACCGACCGGGTGGTGGAACGCCGTGAGCCGAACGCCGCGGGGATCACGTTCGCCGTTCGAACGGGCTGACAAGCCGACCCGGTTCCTCTAGTATTCCGGAATTACGGACAACTAGAGGGGGAATTGTCGTGCTCTTGAACCGACGACAGGTGCTCACCGCGACGGGCGTGGTCGGTGCCTCGATGTTGATCGGTACCGGGCAGGCGGCGGCAGAGCCGAAAGGGTGGCTCGGCTGGCTCGCCGGAAATCGCGACCACGTCGGAGTAGTCCTCGACGACGGACGCGGAGGCCGGTTGAGCCATCGGCCCCATCAGGAGCAGCCCCTCGCCTCGGCCGTCAAGGTCGTGCACGCGGCGGGCTACGCGTTCGCCGTCGAGCAGGGTCGCGTCGAACCGGACGAGGAGGTGCGCGTCGGGGACTGGGAGAAGTACTACGTCGGCCTCGACGGCGGTGCCCACCAGGCGTCGCTGACCGACCTGGGGATCCCGTTCTCCAACGGCCTCACCGCCGACGACCCCGACCGGCTCGTACCGCTCGACGACCTCGTGAAGGTCGCCCTGCTGCACAGCGACAACGCCGCCTCGGACTTCGTGCGCACGCGCGTCGGTGACGCGGTCCTCCGGGCGGCGGCGCTGCGCTGCGGCTGGCCGGGCCCGGACGCCCGGTCCATCGTGGGCGAGATGCTGATGCTGATCCTGCCCGAGCGGGCACCCGCGGACCCGTCGCGGCGCAAGCGCGTCGGCGACGAACTGGCCGCACGGCTGCTGACCGACACCAACTTCCAGTTGGAGGTCATCGGCCGCTTCCCCCACCTCCCCGCCACCTACGACGGTCAACGGCCGTGGGCGCGGCAGACGTGGCACGGCTCGGCGGCGCACCTGCACCGCGTCCACCGGTCCATCGCGGGCGGCAGGTTCCCCGCCGCCCGGACCCACCTGGAACGCGCCTTCGCGGGCTCGCTGCCGCCCGGTGTGAAGGGGATCGGGTTCAAGGGCGGCTCCCTGCCGGGCGTGCTGACGCTCGCGTTCTCCGTGCGGTGGGAGGACGGCCGGGTCGGCACCGGCGTGCTGCTCGCCGAGGAGGTCGACGAGCCGATGTCCACTCAGGTCGGTGCCCTCGTCGACCTGACCCTCGGCGCGCTCCTCGACCCGGCTGCACTGCGAGAACTGCGGGGCGCGGTCGTAGGATGACCACGGTGGACGTGGTGCGGAGGCTGGCCGAACTGGAAGAGCGCGTCGCCGCGCTGGAGGGCGACGAGCGGGCGACCGTCGAACTCCCCCGGAGCGAGGACGGCGGCGGCACGGTCGGCTACCGCGGTCTCGTGACGCTCGGTGGCGGCGAGGTGCGGTGGCAGATCGACGTGCAGGCCGAGCGGGTGCTCGGCCTGCCGGACCGAGGCCCGATCGACGTGCTCGCCGCGCTGGCCCACCCGGTGCGGGTGGGCATCGTGCGTTCGCTGCTCGTGGACGGCCCGAAGCCCGGTTCGGCGTTGCAGGAGGCCGCCGGGCTGGGGTCGACCGGTCAGCTCTACCACCACCTGAAGTCGCTCACGTCGTCCGGCGTCGTGGAGCAGGACAAGCGCGGCAGCTACCGGTTGAGGACCGCCGCCATCGTGCCCGTGCTGGTGCTGCTCACCGCCGCGTCGGACGTCGCAGGTCAGCTGAGGTAGGAATTTTCCCTGTGGGATAAGGGTTTGACAGCGCCCGCGGAATTTGCCCACACTGCGCTTTCGCCCCCGCTACCTGGGCGGGCGGCGGGTGAGTGGGGGCTCCATGGCGCTGGTCGAGGCACGTCGGTTGACGAAGGTGTTCCGGCGGCCGGACAAGCCGCCGGGGTTGGCGGGGTCGCTGCGACACCTGGTCACCAGGCGGTACGTCGAGAAGGTCGCGGTCGACGGCGTCGACCTGTCCATCGAGGCGGGTGAGGCCGTCGCGTACGTCGGCCCGAACGGCGCGGGCAAGTCCACGACGGTGAAGCTGCTCAGCGGCATCCTCGAACCGACCTCGGGCGAGGTGCGCATCGACGGGCTGGTCCCGCAGCACGAGCGGATGGCCGTGGCGCACCGGATCGGCGTGCTGTTCGGGCAGCGCACGCAGCTCTGGTGGGACCTGCCGGTGGCGGACTCGCTGGCGGTGCTGCGCGATCTGTACGGCGTGGACAGGGCGACCTACGAGAAGCGGCTCAAGCGGTTCGACGAGGTGCTCGGCACCGGCGAGCTGATGGCCGTCACGGGGCGGAAGTTGTCGCTGGGCCAACGGATGCGGGCCGACCTGGCCGCCGCGCTGATCCACGGGCCGGACGTCGTGTACCTGGACGAGCCGACCATCGGCCTCGACCTGGCGGTGAAGGACCGGGTGCGCGAGTTCTTCCGGGACCTGCGCGACGAGGGCACCACGGTGATGCTCACGAGCCACGACCTCGCCGACATCGAGGGCTTCTGCAAGCGCCTGGTGATCATCGACCAGGGTCGGCTGGTGTTCG
>DATMCA010000098.1:0-27745 GCA_035559015.1 Umezawaea sp.
TTCTTCTCGTCGGTCTTGTCGAAGGCCAGGTCTTCCGCGCGACGCGACCACGAGCTGATCATGGGCTGGACGCACACGAACGGCATGCCGCGGTCGGCGGCGAGTTGTCCGAGGACCCGCCACCAATGCCCTGTCGGCTCGCATGCCACGGTCACGCCGAGGAACCCTGCCGCCGACGCATGCCGTGCGGCCCAGTCCAGTGCTGTTCCGAGGTTCCAGGCGCGGCATGGGAAAGTCTTGCGCGCCAGGACTTTTGAGTCGTGGTCGGTCACGACGACCATCTATTTGGTGTCAGCGAGGTCGATTCCGACGATCGTGTTGTCGACCAGTACCAGGGTGCTTGACAAGCCCGACAGCGCATGAGGAGGACGTTCCGACGTCCAGACCAACACGCAGAACGTCTGTCTATGCCGCATACGGTGCGTTCGGCCTGGCAACGAATGCCCACCGGCATGGGCACATTCGTCCTTACACGGCTGGTCGCATTCGCGCACGTTGACAGGCCGCCTGCCGGCACGGTCAATCCTCGGCATGACGTGATCGCCGTCCCCGCATCGGGACGATCTCAGCGCTGGGGTTCGCCAGCGTCACCCGTAGTTCCTGGTTCTCCAGCGTGAGTTGATTCACCGCTCGGACGAGGGCGGGGACGTCGGTCCGGAGTTGGGCAAGTTCGGTGTTCTTGTTCGCGATCGTCTTCCTCAGTGCCGCGATGGTGGCCCGCAGTCGGGTCTCGACCTCCAAAGGCGCCCCGCGTTCGGCCACTCGCGAGTAGAACTCGGCTTTCAGGTCCGTGTGGCGCTGCGTGAGCGCGTTTCGGGGGACCTCGGCCTCCAAGGCCAATGCGACGATCGTGAGTGCGCCGTTGGAGCGCTCAGCGGTCCCGGACAGGATGCGGTCCATGGCGGCGCGGATCCGGTTGCGCTCGTCGGGCGTGGGGTTCATCCGGCGTCGTCGCTCACGGTGATGCGGGTGCGGTCATGGGAATCGGCGTAGCCACGAAGCTTGTCGGCGTTGGCGCGCAACCGCTCACCCATCGGACCGGGAACCTGGGCGGCCCGATCGTCCAATGCAGTAGCGCGCTCGCGGAGTTGGAGGGCGTGACGGTCGGTGCGGATCACGTTGCCGCATCCAGGAACGCAGTGGTCCAAACTGGGCGTGTCCTTGACACCGTCTCGATGGCAGAGAGCGGTGGCCCGCTTGTAGTGGCAAAGCAGCACGGCGTGCGGGTTGTCGTAGATCATGGCGTCCTCGTTTGCGATCAGCCGCCGTGCTGTGGTGGTGGTGATGACCGTTCCGGCGAAGCGAGGTGCGATCGCTGCGGCCTTGATCGCGCGCCGTGCGGCCGGACCAGACACCCGTCCACCCGCTCCCAGGTCGTCGTGGAGATCGGCGACGGTGACAGCGACAGCACGGACGGTCTCGATGTCGATGAGATCATGGATGCCATCGCGGCTGCGCGAGGCGTAGCCTCCCGAGACGAAGGTCGTGCGCAGGTGGCCATATTGGATGGCGAGGGCCACCAAGCCGTTGGGGCGGCGGGCGATGTGCCAGGCCAGCGACCGACGGAAGCGTACCGTGCCGATCTTGCCGTTGGGGTCGGGCGGGATCGTCTCGTTGGGCAGTCCGTGAGTAGCGGCCTCCGCGTTTGCCCAGGCGACGAAGGCCTCGATCCGGGCCCGCAGAGCGTCC
The DNA here is from genome assembly GCA_035559015.1 of Umezawaea sp. Taxonomy (GTDB): domain Bacteria; phylum Actinomycetota; class Actinomycetes; order Mycobacteriales; family Pseudonocardiaceae; genus Umezawaea. The sequence continues at coordinate 1,690 of DATMCA010000098.1, forward strand.
AGCTTGAGAGAGCCCGTGTCGGATCCCGTCGTGTGCAGGTCGTGAGAGTCGTGGTCGAACAGCAGGTGCCCGTCCGGGACCATGCGTTCCACAACGCGGATCGCGTTGACAACCGGGATGATCGCGACCCAGGGCACGTCGCGTTCCACGCCGGCGGATTGGTGGTTGCCGTGCTCGTCGGTGGCGGTCTTGTACTCGTTGCTGCGGATCACATGTCGGCCGACCTTGCCGCTGGCGTCCGGTTTGGGATCGGGGCAGCATCCGGCACGCAGACCCAGAATCTCACCGGGCCTCATACCTGTCAGGTAAGCGCAGACCACGAACGCGGCTGTCCCCAGATGCCGCATGAGCGTGATGGCCTCGGTGAAGTCGAGCGTCTCCCGCCAGAGCCGTCCACCAATGCGGCCGGTCACCGCGACGTCCAGCGGACACGACCCGGGACGCTGAGCCACCGCGGCCACCAATCCCTCGCGCCGGGCGAACTTGTCGATCTGGCCACGGGAAGCGCCCGTGAGGCCGCCGATGTAGGTTCGAGCGAGCCCAATCGCGCTGCGGTTCACGATCGCGGGAAGGGGAGCTTCGGCGGCGATCAGCGGGTCGAGGAGGACATGCAGGGCGGCGCGCCCGGCTGCGGCAGCGGTATTGGTGCGGGCCGCCTCGACCAGGCGCTGCCGCTCGGCCCACGCAGCGAGGATGTCCTCGGCCAGATCGTCGACCATCCGCATCGCCCACACGAGCAACGGGCCCATTGTCTGCTCGGCCAGTGGGGCGGTCTCGTTCTCCCCGCCGACGGAGGCCGCGGCCGGCAGGTAATCGTCGGCACCGACATCGTCCCATGGTGGTCGCCCAATTCCGGACGGTCGGCCGTTGAGCTGGTCAAACGCCCACAACCGCGTCAGCGCTATCAAGATCCTCAGGACGTAGCGCCGACTGTGGCCGTCACTGAGAAGGTGCTGCCCGTAATCGTGTAGCACGCCCGTGTCACATCCGGCGAGACTATGAACGCCCCGGCCATCCAGCCATGCCGCCAGGCGCATCCACTGTGCCACGGTGTTGTGGACTTCGGTGAGGCTGATGCGTGCTCGCAGAGTGGTGCCGCGTTCCTCCAAAAAGGTGGGTCGCAGTTGGCCGTTGATCAGGCTCCAGGCGACCAGCCGGATCTCGTCCTGGAACACAGCGGGGCAGTTCCGCCAGTGAATCGCCTTCTTGGCGGCGCTGGGGTTCTCGGTCAGCGGGCTGAGAGGCCAGATGGGGTCTGCGTAGCGGGCGTTGAAATGTGCGTGCAGGGCGGTGGTCAGGTGCGGCAGGACGACGGGACTGTGCGGCGTAGGCAGGGGAAGGAGGTAGGGATCGAGTTCGGGGGCAGTACTCACGTGTCGAGAACTCCGGTCAGCAAGTGGTTGATGAGGTCGCGGTCGACATCGGTGACTCGGGACAGGGCCTGAGCCCAGACACCGTCGCCGAGCTTGGTCTTGAGGTCGGCCAGCCGGGTGTGGGCGTCACCCCAGTCCGCCTCCCACACGGCGGACGGCAGCGCGGAGCGCAGGTTGGCCAACGCGAGGTGCAGATGGGCCAGACGCGGGTGGTGGCCAGGATGAACGCGGGCGTTCGCGCAAGCCAGACACATCAGGAACGAGGCGCCGCAACGGCCGTCGAGGGCCAGGAAGGGGCTGTTGTCGTAATCGACGCAATCCGCGGTCGCAGTTTCCGTATCCCGAGGATTGGGCTTGTCGCGCAGTTCGGCGACCAGGATCGCCTCGCGTGCGCGATTGGCCGCGTCCTGAGCGCCAGCCGCAATGACCTCGACGGCGTCGGCCTGGACTCGCTTGTCGACCAGAACGTACTGGCGGTCGTGGGTGCCCTGGGAGTGCTGGCCGGGCTCACGCCGATCAACCGCGATCACCGTGCGTCGCCCCCGCCGAAAGGGTGATCCGCCGAGTCCTTCTGCCCGGGCCCACGTCCGCGCGGCGGCCGTGTCGATGCCGAAGTGGAACCGGCCGACAGGTGGGTGACGGTCTTGGTCCATGCTCTCCCGACTGACCCGAATGGCTTGCCAGACAACCAAACGGTTGGTGCCGGGGGCGAGGTCCTCAATGATGGCGCGGGCGAAGCGCGTGGCGTGAAGGGCCTGGGTGATCAAGCGTCCCTGTGAGGCGGCTCCGTCGTCGGTGACGTTGCGAGTCTCATGGTGGTGGCCGGCACCGCGCCGGGGCTTGTTCAGCGGGATGCGGTAGGTCGGATGGCCATCTTCACCTGGGTCCGGAGATGCCTGGGGCACCTCGGCTCGGTCGATCACTGACAGGTTCCACCCGTACTCCGCCAGCAGCAGCACACCCACCGCCACCGCCTCCATCCGCGACAGAAACAGCCGTTGCCAGGTCGCCTCAGCGCCCGCGCCACCGAGCGCCTTGCGGTACTTGACGACGAGAGTCTTCCGACCGTTCTTGTCGACGTACCGGGGAAGGTCTTCGCCACGAGCGAGGATGTCCAGGGCCTCGCCGATCACCCAATCCTGGCCGTCCTCGGCGAAAGCTCCTTCCCGCCACCGTTGCAGGTGCCGGGCGTTGTCCTCGATCCGTCGCAACGCGGTCCGGAACCTCCGTTGGGCTGCCAGCTTGATCTGGTCGAACTCCGCATTGCTGTAGGACTGGACCGTGCTTTTCGGTCTCGCGACGCGTCGAGCCAATTCATCGACCACCGGGCCGGTCTGCAACCGCGCGTCATGCAGCAGCAGACGAGTGATCATTCTCCATGCGGGTTTTCCGCCGGTCGTGAGGACGCTGGTGCGCCACCGCCTCACTATGCCGACGGTGAGCGCGTCCAAGTCGTGAGGAGGGTATTCCTGCTCGACCAGGAACTTGGCGAACTGTGTCACATGAATCCAATAGTTCCTGGATGTGACGTGGGCAGCCCAACCGTGGGGTGTGCAGCGGGCTGCGAACAACGTGGCCAGTGACCGTTGCATGGGCGCAGCCACCGGCAGAGTGGAGAAGTCGTAGTCCTTGACCCGGCCGTCCTGGTTGTAGTGATGCACGACCAGCCCGTGTGGGGCCAAGAACTCGGGGCGGTGGTGGTCGGCCTGCGGCAGGGTCGCGCGGCGCCCGCGGGGGCTCACTCGGTGCCACCAGACCCCGGCCGCAGGCGGTCGTCGAGGTCCTGGATGCCCACCGACTCTCGTGCGATGCGGGCGAACACCGCGTCCAGTTCAGGCATCGGGGCCGCGATCGGCTCGGCGGCCCCGGCCAGCATCGACCGCAACTGTAAATCGGCCACCGGCGTCAAATATCGCTCGACCGTGGTCTCTCGAGAGGCGTGACCCAGCAGGTTTTGCACCATGAACCACGGATCCCCATACAGCTGCCGGTAATCCCGTCGCTCCTCCGTGGTCAGCCCGTACTTCTGGTCCATGAGCGTGTTCAGCACCACCAGCATGTAGAGCGCGAAGCTATGCCGCGCAGAGTGCGGCGTCGCGTAGGGCGCGAACACCTGGTGCGGATCCCAGCCCAGCCGCTTTGGCGGGGTCAGTACCCGCTCGCAGCGCTGGTTGGCTGCGGTGAACACTCCCTCCCAGGAGTGCACCTGGAACGGCAGACCCTGTTCGCTGAGCCACAACCACAGCGGCTCCAGCCCGTGCGGTCCCTCGGTGAACAACCCCATCCGCTCCCGCACCGTCAGCCTGTCCAGCGCACAGCCGCCGACACCACCGTCCTGGTCACGCCAGCGCACCACCGGCTTCACCCCCCGGGTGACCTCAGTGATCACGAGACTGCCGGGAAGTCTGTCGTAGCGGCCCTTCTTCTGCGCTTGGCGCACCGCGAACGCCCGTGAGGAGTCCACATACGCCTCGATCTCCCCGACCGCCTCGGCGGCGACGTAGAACGTGCGCGACTTCTTTGACCGCGTCACCTCGGCGGCGATCTTGCCCCTGTAGTAGCGGCCGCCGTCCACCCGTCGCATTGGTACCTCGAACGTCAGCAGCGATCCGCCTTCTGCCCTCCGCAGCCCCGAGGAGGTCAGCAGGCGCACGTACGCCACGTTGCGATCCTCCAACCGTCCCACCCAACCTGGTTCCGGGGTCCCGTCGTGGGTGTGGCCGCGCAGCCCGACATCGATCCACCGCCGCCAGGTCCGCGGTGTCAGCCAGTACACGTTGCCAGATCGCGCGCCCTTCGCTCTCGCTGCCGGCACCGTCAGCACCGCGCCGTCGCGGCCAACCATCTGCATCATCGCCAGCGGGCTGCGCTGAACATCGCCGTGCTGGACCGCCCACCCGTAGAGGCTGGCGAATGCGGCCAGTTCCCGATCCCACTTCGAGCCTCCGATCCGGTCCGGATTCCGCTCTGCGGACCTGCGCCAGTGCTCGTAGTCCTCCAAATCCCTCTGCGTCGCCTCGGTCCAGCGTCGGCCGCGACCGGACAGGAAGGTCAGCAACAGACGGATGTCGGTCGCGTAGTTCCGCCGAGTCTCCGTTGAGTACGCACGGAACTTCCTCGACTGCCCGTACAAGCTCAGCAGGAAATCCACGCGGTTGTCCGGCGACAGGAAGATCGGATCCCCCGCCCGTACTCCCACCTCCTCCTCCCGGATCGGTAGGTCCTCCCAGCCCTCCAACACCCGCCGCCGTACCCCGGTCCTCACCGCATCCTGCGGCACCCAGAACACCCGCCAGTTACTCATCCACCGTCCCTCTCGAACTGCGTCAACACACAGATTCAATAGGGAACTGGTCAAATTCGACCTGCTCGGCCTGGGGATGCTCTCGGCGATCCGCTACGCGATCGACCTGATCGCCGACCACCACGACACGACGGTGGAGCTGTGGCAGTTGGACCTGGAGGACCAGGCCGTCTACGGCATGCTCTGCGCCGCGGACACCGTCGGGGTCTTCCAGGTCGAGTCCCGCGCCCAGATGGGCACCCTCCCCCGCCTCCGCCCCCGCAGCTTCTGGGATTTGGCGGTCGAGGTCGCCCTCATCCGGCCCGGCCCGATCCAGGGCGGCAGCGTGCACCCCTACCTACGCCGACGCCGCGGCGAGCCCTGGCAGCACGACCACCCCCTACTGGCCCGCGCCCTGGACAAGACCCTCGGGGTGCCGCTCTTCCAGGAACAGATCATTGCAGATCGCGATGGACGCCGCGAACTTCAGCGCGGCCGACGCCGACGAACTGCGTCGGGCGATGGGCGCCAAACGCTCCGGCCGCAAGATGGAGATCCTGCGCGAACGGTTCTATGCGGGACTGTCCACGAACGACATCACAGGCAAGTTGGCGGACCACATTTTCTTGCAGGTCAAGGCATTCAGCGGCTATGGCTTCCCTCTTATCTCGCCCAACCGACACCCGTCGGATCTCGAGTCTGCAGGACCTTACTCGATCTTGAGGTCGTTAGACATCGTGGGGTAGGCGCGCCGGTGTACGTTGCAGGTGAAGCGGACCAGCCCGAACAGTCATGTTGACAGACTGGTCTCCAACTGTCCGCAGATGATCATCGTGGCTGGGTGGTTCCGTCAGTCGCCGAACTGCCACCCGGCGCTGCGGGGTTGACCTCGATGCAAGCCACCATCGCGCGAGCCGATGACCTGTCCGCATGTACGCATTCGCGACGCACTGACAAGGGCCACGTCGCCGCCGTCGAACTGACCCTCCCATGCAAATGGGTCTGCAGAATGCATCGACACCAACAGTCAGTAGCCGCGAAAGACTCGGACGGCGAGATTCGCAGCCGTTTCACCAAGACGTAGAGGGATCGACACCAGTTCGCCGAGTTGATCACTCAACCAGTTATGGAGTTGAACGTCCACAGTCCCACACTTGTTTCGAAGTTGATATCCGTAGAATTGCGGATATCGACACCTCTATGCGTCCAGATGGTCGAAAAGGTACCCGGAGCGACCATGGTCACGACATACGACGTGCACCCCATGTAGTTTGCCCCTTGAGTCTCCCTTCTGCAAACTGGAGGCCCGAGCCAACCTTGGGAGAGTAATGACTGTGGAGTTCCGTGTACTCGGTGAGGTTGAAGCGATTCAGGACGGGCGACCAGTGGCGTTGGGTCATGCCAGACAGGTCTCAGTGCTAGCGATATTGCTGGTTGAGGCCAACCGGACGGTGTCGGTCGACCAACTGGTCGAACGAGTCTGGGCCGAGAGGCCCCCGCACAAGCCGCGTGACGCGTTGTACGGCTATGTTTACCGATTGCGCCAGACCTTTGCTGAGACAGATGCCGTGGCCATCAAACGAGGGTCCGGCGGATATCGGCTGACTATAGACCCTCTGGCTGTGGACTTACATCGTTTCGAGCACGTGCTTGCCTTGGCGCGAGCCGCAGAGGATGAGCGGAAGTCCCTAGCCTTGTTTAATGAGGCTCTTGGCATGTGGCGCAGCGACGCCTTTCACGGCTTGGATAGTCCATGGCTGGACGATCTGCGTAACACCTTCGACAGGCGACGGTTCCAGGCAGAGACGGACCGGACGGATCTTGCATTGCGCCAAGGCGAATACAGCAATCTGCTCGCCGTCCTGCCCGCCCGCGCTCAAGCGCACCCACTAGATGAACGCGTGATGGGCCAGTTGATGCTGGCGCTGCACCTAGCAGGACGATCGGCCGACGCTCTCGATCGCTATCACCAGATCAGACGCAAGCTCGCCGACGAACTCGGCACCGATCCTGGCGAGCCGTTGCAGGACTTGTACGCGACGATCCTGGCGCAGACTCGTCTGACCCCTTCCCCGAGCCGGGTCACCTCCATAGCGACTCCGCGCGCTCCGACAACACAGACTGCTGGCCAGGCCCGTAAGCGTGGTCGGCTCACGATCGCGGTGGTGTGTGTAGCGGTTGTCGCGTCGCTCGCGGCGGCGGACGCCAGCGGCAGCATTTATGGCGACCGCTCGTCACCCACCCCGACGACCAGCGATCCAGCGCCGATACCAGCTGTCTACGCCCGTATCCGCCCCACCTACCCGCACGCTGCTGGATTGTTGTGCCTGAGCGCGGGCGTCGACCGCTCTAGCCGGTCCAGTCGGCCGATCGCGGTTCTGCGTGACTGCGCCAAAGCGACTCCACCGCGGACCGCGGTGGAGTCGCGCCCCGATGGTGTGGTCCGGATCTGGTGGTATCACCCGGACGAAGGCTGGGGATGCCTGACAGTCATCGAGTCCCCGGCCGACAACGGATATCGACTCGAACCTTGGAACGTGTGCCCGGCCCAGAAGAGGTCGCAGCAGTTCCGGCTCGAGCCAGTCGACTCCCCGGTCCCCGGCGGCTTCAGGTTGCGCCCGGTGGGCACTGACTTGTGCGTCGGCATCGTCGAGCCGGTCGCTCTCGGTGCTGAAGCTGGCCAGGAGGCCTGCACCGGTAGTGATGACCAGGAGTTTCTGATCGATCGGGAGGAGCCCGCAGCGATCACACTCCCTGGCTGACGGTCACGCCCGCTCCGATCTGGCGTGGAGTACCGACTCCGGCGACGGCGTTACCGGTGGATGTCACGACGAGCCCCGTCCCTGGGCCCTTCTGATAGTCGAGCCCGACACCGGAACCATTGCCACGAATGGCGTTTCCGGTCACGGCGAGGCTGCCCGTGCCGTAGTTGACGCGCGTTTGGAGGAAAGTCCCGGTACCCCCGTTGAAGCGGAAGATCCGGTTGCCGGTAATCGTGGAGGCCGCCTCACCTTGAATGGATACCCGCAGGCCGGCGGTCACGAAGTCCTCGATGTAGTTGTCGCTGATACTGGTGGCGAACAAGCGCTCGGCGAGGATTGCGACCCCACCTACTCCGTAGACGTGATTGCCGCGGATCACCCATCCGGCGGCGTTGTCCAGCGCGATGCCGTCTGTGCCGGAGTCCTCGATCCAGTTGTCCGTCAGCTGCCAGTCGGTGACGGCGTTTCCGGTGTCCTCGATATAGATGCCCCGTTGTCCGGACGCCGCGATATGGCAGCCGATGATGCGGCCGTTGACCTGTGTGTTGGTCAACGGCGTGCCGTTGGCGGACAGATTGGTCACTCGGATCGCGTGCCGGTTGGCCTCCAGCACCACCAAATCCTCCAACACGGCCTGCCATGACCTCACCACCAACGCGTCTCCTGCACGTGGGTTGCCCTCGCGGTTGGCGATCACCGTGATCGACCGCATGGTGAAAGGATTCCCGGTGTACGGCACATTGTCCACATAGGAATCGCCGGCCACCATCGCGTCCAGGTTCGCGCCGTCCGCTTGCCGGATCACAGTGCCGGTCCGTGACTGTCCCCGGTAGGTCCGGTCGCCAGCCAGCCTGATCGTTCCGTTGATCAGGCACGTCCCGGAGAGGACGATCTCGTCCCCCGGCTGGCTTGTCGCGATGATGGCATTGATGGTCTCGTCATCGGTGGTCGCGTTCCTACATTCGACGAAAGCCTCATATGTCGGCTCCAGAATCTGTGCGTTGGTGGGCGCGGAAGCCACCAGCAACACTGACAAAGCCAGAACGCCAGTCTGAACTACAAGTCGCACAACGCCTCCTGTTTGTCGATGACCGACTTCTGTCGAAGCACTATTCAGCAGAAGCCTGCGATGAACCTGGGATCGCCCTGTTATCGGCAGGTCAGCAGCGCGAGCAGGCATCATCCTGGACCGCACTTCGTGGATTTCCTGTCGAGTCATCCCAGCACTGTCCCAGATTCACCCCAGGGTGACAGTGGAGGTTCGTTTCTTCAACTGTCCACCGAGGGAGAATTGTCCGTGAAGCATGTTTGCCGACCCTGGATATGGCTGGCTGCCCTTGCAGCGTCAATCACGACAGCCATGACGTTGTTCGTCGACCCGTCGCCTGCTCTCACCGGGAGGGAAGTCCGCTGTGCGGCCAAAGCGATCGTGATCAAGGACTGCCACATTGTTGTTGATACCGATGTGATTGTGCCCGGTCGATGTGACGACGAATTGACCCCTAGTCAAGTTGTCAAGTACGTGGGCGAACGGGATTGCGCCTACCGGCGTGCGGTGCATGAGTGCGCCGGGGCGCTCGGCGAAGCGGCGGCGTGGGAACCCGCCGCCGAGTTGGCCGCCTGTGTGCAGCAGCGTGGCCGCGTACACAAGACCGGCACACAGCCCAGTCCGCCGTCCTGGGTCCGTCCACCGACACCGCCTGGTGGCACTCGACTGCAGTTCCGCCAGCACCAATCGGCACAGGCCGTGTCCAGCAGCACCAGCGCACTGTTCGGCCCGACCTCAGCCGTCCCAATACGACCACCGAGACGTCCGACTTGCCCACGCCCGTCGCCCACTATTCCCTGTTACCGGGTATGAGGGTGCGATTCAACAGACTCATACATATTCTCTATGGGCCTCCCAGTCTCGACACGTAACTGCCGATTGCGCGACGGTCCGCCCCTCCTGCAGGCCAAGCCATGTCCAGGCGCCTTGACGTGGATTGGGAGAGTCCAGGTCAATGAGTCGTCACGCCGATCGTCGCCATGCCCCTCATATCGGCAGACAATCCGACCGTCATCGTTGCCGTTGGTTGGAAGAGGGTGCCATCCGCACGGCAAGTTAGGAGCCGCTGGCGCCTGCTGCGCCCCACCTTCACAGGTGCGACGCAGCAGGCGCTGCCGGTGATGTCAGCAGGATCCGCACTCGTTGCAGAACCCGTTGCGGTACACGCCGTTGCAGTACTGCGCGATGCACACCTTCCACGACGACCCGCAGCGCTGGCAGTAGGTGTTCCAGACGCATCCGGATGCAGCGGCCGCCGTGGCTCGCGGCGCGAATGCCGACAGCATCCGCTCCGCCATCCGCTCGATCATGTTCATGAATCCTCCTCGGAACGTGACATTTGCACGTTGTGACCACGATCCGTCCGGCGACCTCTCCCGCGTGCGAACTCGGACCATCTCGGACGACCTCACCGAAAGCGACCTTTCGACTTCATCGCGACAAGGACCGACATGCGATTACCCGACCCGGAGCAAGCGGATTGCCTGGACGACTTGGTGGCGCGACTGCGCCTGTTGAAGGCAGCGGCGCACGACAGGTCCTATTCGGCTATTACGCGCATCGTCAACGACCGCAGGCGACGGGCGGGTAGGCCCGGCAGCGAGCTGACCACCAAAAGCACCGTCGCTGGCTACTTCACGTTCGGCCGCCGCCGGTTGGACGAGGAACTGCTGGTGGCGATTGTCTCGGCACTGCACGCTGACCCGGAATACGTGGAACGGTGGCGCGGCGCACTGCGCGCGGTTCGCGGCGACGCCACGGCGGCGGATCTCGTCAACGCCTGGTCGAGACTGCCCACCCCTCCTGCGGCCTTCATCGGGCGTCACAACGAACTGCGGCGCCTGGACGAGCTGGCCGCCATCGGCGGCACCGCGGTGATCTACGGCATGGCGGGCGTCGGCAAGACGTGGCTGGCGGTTCACGCGGCGCACCGCCTGCTGCGCGCCAACTCAAGCCGCAGTGTCTGCCTGGCAGCCGACCTTCGCGGGCACGTGCCGGACGCACCACCCGCTTCCCCTTCGGCGGTGCTCGGTGTGTTCCTGCGGCATCTCGGTGTGCGGTCGGACCGGATCCCGCGCGACTTGGCCGGGCGCATCGAGGCGTACCGCGCGTTGACCCACAAAGTATCCGTCCTGGTCTACCTCGACGATGCCGCTGACGACGACAACGTCACACCGCTACTGCCGGACGGACCGGGCTGCCTCACCCTCGTCACCAGCAGGCGTGAACTGTCCAATCTGGAAAGCACGGTAGGTCTTCAACTATCCGGTCTCGACCCCGCTGACTCTCTGGAGCTGCTGCGTGGCGTCGCTGGCACTGCCCGGGTGGACGTCGACCACGCCGTGGCGCGGCAGATCACCCGAGAGTTGGGCCAGCACCCGCTGGGGCTGTCGATCGTCGGCAGGCACCTGCGGGATCATCCGGACTGGGCGGTGGGCGACTGCGCCCGACCGGTCGCGCTCGCGTTGTCCGGTGGTGCCCGCACGGCGGTCGCGCTGTCCGATCGGAGACTGCCGGACGCCACGCGGAGGCTACTGAGGCTGCTGTCTCTGCATCCAGGGCGGGATATCGGCCACCCGGCTGTCGCCGCGCTCTCGGATTCCACTGTGGACTCCGCCCGTGCGCATCTGAGAACGTTGGTGTACGCGCAGTTGATCGAGCAACCACGCCCCGGTCGTTATGTCTTGCACGAGCTGATCCGCGGGTATGCCGCAGAGATGGTCGGTTATCAGGAACCGGCCGGCGAGGTGCGCGCGGCGGCCGCCCGACTCTTCGACTACTACCGCCGGACCGCGGTCGCGGCGGTGTCCCTGCTGTCGCCGGACGACGGGCACGGCGGCCGGTCACCTGGCGAAGGCGCCGACCGTCGTGGGCCGGGCACCATCGAGTGGGCGCGGCGGTGGATGGCCGACGAGTATCCCAACCTGCTACTCATTACGGCACACGCTGCGATCCACGGCTGGCCGGAACTCGCCCACTTCATGGCCACGACCCTCGCGCGGTACCAGCCCGTACACCCGCACGGGCGAGCACCGTCCGAGAGCGTCCGAGGTAGGCCACCGCCCTCACGCAGATACGCGACAGTGCTTCGGCAAGCATCCCGGCACCGAGATCTACAGGAGGAAACATGACCGCATTGACGTCGGCGGTTGTCCTGGTCGGCGCGCTTGGCGCGCTCAACCTGATACTGACATTCGGCGTGATCCGGCGGCTGCGAGGAGATGCCGGAACGCTCACCCAGCCGAGCGGCATCCAGCCGCCGATGGCCCCGGTGGGGACTTCCGTCCCGGCTAACGGACTGGACTGGCACGGTGAGACACTGGTCGGGTTCTTCATGCCCGGTTGTGGCCCGTGCGACGAGCAGCTTCCTGGGTTCCTCGAACACGCCCAGCGGTGGGACCGGTCGGTGGCCGTGGTGTTCGACCCGTCCGGAGAGGGCGCGGAGTACATCCGGAAGCTGGAGCCCGCCGCCCACGTGGTGGTCGAAGGAGACTCTGAGGACTCTCTGCAGAAAGACTTCCAGGTCAAGGGTTTTCCCAGTTTTTGCGTGGTACGCGACGGTGTCGTGGTCTCGGTCAGTGGTCGTGCCGCGGACCTCTCCGAACCTGCCGTGCGGACACTCGCATGATCCCGACCGTCCGGTACGTCACCGGCGTGCTCTGGCGAGCCGGTCCGCTGACAACATGCGGGTACGCGTCGCTGGCCCTCGTGGTCGGGCTGCTGCCGGTGGCGACCGCATGGCTGACGAAGCTCAGCATCGACGAACTCGTGGCCCGCGGATCGTCCGGCACCCTGCTCGGCTTGGCGGCAGGGCTGGTCGTGACAGGCGTGATTGCGGCTGTGGTGCCGAACTGGGGTGACTACCTGCGGAGCAACATCGGGCGAGCATGCAGCGCGCACAGCCTCGGCGAGCTGTTCGGCGCGGTGGGACGATTCACAGGACTAGGCCGGTTCGAGGACCCGGCGTTCCAGGACCGGCTGCGGCTCGCTCACCAAGCCACCGGGACGCCCGGACAGCTGGTGGGCGGCGCACACCAGATGATCCGCGGGCTGCTCACCGTGACAGGGTTCATCAGTTCGCTCTCGGTCCTCAATCCCGTGATGGCCGCAGTCGTACTTCTTGCCGCCGTGCCCACACTCATCGCCGAACTGTCCCTGGCCAAGGAACGCGCAGGGCTCATGTGGCAGGTCGGACCGACCGAACGACGCGAGATCTTCTACGTGCAACTGCTCAGCGGCGTGACCGCGGCCAAAGAGATCCGGCTCTTCGGGTTCGGCGAGTGGCTCCGCGACCGCATGCTCTCCGAGCGCCGCTCCACTGACTCGGCCCGACGCGGGCTGGACCAGCGGCATGCCCGGACCCAGAGCCTCCTGTCCGCCGCGGCCGCCCTGGTCGCTGGCGGTGGACTGATCTGGGCGTTGACCGCGGTCCACGCCGGCCACCTCACCGTAGGTGACCTGGCGGTGTTCATCGCGGCGGTGGCCGGGGTACAGGCAGGGCTGGCCGCGATGATCAACCAGTACGCAGACGTCCACCACCAGCTTCTCCTGTTCTCCCACTACCTGCACGTGGTCTCCGCGCCACCGGATCTCCCGGAACCAGTGGCGGGCCGGAGCATCCCGTACCTGCGGGACGGCATCGAGCTGCGTGACGTGTGGTTCCGATACAGCGACGAGCACCCTTGGATCCTGCGTGGAGTCACCCTTCACATCCCGCGTGGCAAAGCCGTTGCGCTGGTTGGCGTGAACGGTGCGGGCAAGAGCACGTTGGTGAAGCTGCTGTGCCGGTTCTACGACCCCACCGCCGGCGCCATCTATTGGGACGGCGTCGACATCAGGCAGCTGCCGGCCGCCGCCTTGCGGGCACGCATCGGCGCAGTGTTCCAGGACTACGTCAACTACGACCTCACCGCACGCGAGAACATCGCGGTCGGAGATCTCTCCGCTCTCGCCGACGAGGACCGCCTGGTGCGCGCGGCGCAGTTCGCCGGGATCCACGATGCGTTGGCGAACCTGCCTCAGAGATACGACACGCTGTTGAGCAGGACGTTCTTCAGTCAGGAGGACATGGACGATCCGGAGACCGGTGTGGTGCTGTCGGGAGGGCAGTGGCAGCGGCTCGCCCTGGCCCGTGCGTTCCTCCGGGAACAGCGCGACCTGGTCATCCTGGACGAGCCCAGCTCCGGACTGGACGCGCAGGCCGAGTACGAGCTGCACACCCGCATCAGCCAGCACCGCGGTGCCGACACCAGCCTGCTCATCTCGCACCGGCTGTCCACCATTCGCAATGCCGACGTGATAGCGGTGCTGTCCGAGGGCGTTGTCGCGGAGATCGGCGACCACACGGCGCTGATGGACCGGCAAGGCCACTACGCACGTCTGTTCACATTGCAGGCGGCCGGATATCAGGCGGTGACGCCGTGATCTCGGTGATGGCCGGAGGGATTGCGGTGCTGGTGGCTGGAACCGCTTGGCTGCAACTGGGCTGGCTCGTCGTCACCGTGATCGGGCCGAGCATGCAGCCCACACTGCGCCCCGGCGATCACCTGCTGGTTCGACGCAGACCCATCAGGAGGATCCGGGCCGGGCAGATCGTGGTGCTGGATACCGACCATGAGTTGATCATCAAACGGGTAGCGGCCGTTCCTGGTGACCCGGTGCCGTCCGGACTGGACCTCTGCAGCGCCGACCGAGTCCCAGCCGGGCGGCTGGTTCTGCTCGGCGACAACACCAACTCCAGCATCGACTCCCGGACCCACGGGTACTACGACGGCGCGTGCCTGGTCGGCGTGGCCGTCCGAACTCCTCCTAGGAGCGGAACATGACGTACTTGACTGTGGGGTGCCGCGCCCTGCTCGGCATCGTTTTCGTCGTGGCGGCGGTCGGCAAACTACGAGGATCCTCCGCATTCACGGGGTTCGTCGGCTCGATACGACGCATGCGAATTCTGCCGCCAGCCCTGGCCCTTCCGATAGCGGTTGCCGTCGTAGTGGCCGAGTCCGTTGCTGCGTTAGCACTGATCGTTCCAGTACGGGATTCGGGCACACTCGCATTCGGGTTGGCCGCACTCCTGCTGTTGACGTTGACAGCAGGCATCGCGAGGGCACTGTCCAGCGGCAACGATGAACCATGCCGCTGCTTCGGCCGTTCCGAAACACCCCTTGGTGCCCGCCATGTCGCCCGGAACCTGGCGCTGTTCGCGGTAGCCGTCGGCGGGCTTCTCTGCTCGTTGGGCAACGCGCCCACTGATCCAGGTGTCTCCGTGGTGGCAGCGGTGGCAGGCATGGTTACCGGCAGCCTCGTCGTGATGTTCGACGACCTCGTCGACTTGGCGTGGCCAACCCTCCAGCAGAGACCTCGCCAATAGTCTCTGCAACTTGTACTGGCTGGCGTAGGGGACTTCACCCAAGGCCAGGTAGTTAGAGTCGTTCGAGCCTCGTCAAGAGGGCGGATTTGATCGTTTAGCACACTGTTCGTGCCGTGGGTGAAGACGAGCCGGGTGCGGCCTCGGGCCAACAGGATCTGGTAGATCGGACGATTGCCGATGTTCGTCCGAATCAGCGAGGTCCCGTTGCGCGGCCAGCCCGCCGTCACCGTTCTTACGCGTTCTCTCACGGTCGCCGGTGGTGTCTTCGCGCCAGGCCATCTCGGAGAGTTGACGCAGGTGATCCCGTTCGAGCTCGTCGACGCGGTCCTGGAGGAGACCCGTCACGTGCAACGTCGACTTCGGGACCTGCCTTCGCGGGTCGGTGTCTACTTCCTATTGGCGATGTGCCTGTTCCCGGAGGTCGGCTACCGGCTGGTCTGGCAGAAGCTGACCGGAGGACTGGCCGGTCTTCCGGTGGTTGAGCCGTCCGCGAAAGCCTTGCGGGACCTGCGTCGCAGGCTCGGCGGCGCCCCGATGCGCCGATTGTTCGAGGTGCTGTCCGGGCCGCTGGCCCAACCTCGAACCCCCGGTGCCCGGTTCGGGTCCTACCGCACGGTCTCCTTCGACGGCTGCAGCTCGATCAAGGTCCCCGACACCGCCCGCAACCGGGCCTGGCTCGATTCACCGGGCAACGGCGGCTACCCCCTGGTGGAGTTGATGACACTCGTGGAGACCGGCACGAGGTCCTTGATCGGCGCGGTGTTCGGCCCCACCCGCGAGGGCGAGACCGACTACGCCAGGCGACTGCTGCACCTTCTCACCCCGGACATGGTGGTGTTGTGGGACAAGGGTTTTGACAGCAACGCCTTCCTCGCCTAGGTGCACGCCACCGGCGCGCGGATCCTGGGGCGGTTGCGTAACAACCGGCGCACGCCCGTTCTGGTCCGTCTCGCGGACGGCTCCTACCTGTCGACGATCGGCTCCCTCCGGGTGCGGATCATCGACGCGCGGATCACTGTGACCGTGGCGGGCGGGACCACCTTCACCGGAACCTACCGGCTGGTCACGACCCTGACCGACGCACGCCGCCACCCGGCCGCCACCCTGGTCGCCCTCTACCACCAGCGGTGGGAACACGAATCGGCGTACTACGCCCTGCGCCACACGATCACCGACGGACGCGTCCTACGCTCAGTCGACCAAGCCGGGCTCGAGCAGGAGATGTGGTCCCTGCTCACGCTCTACCAACTCCTGCGCACCGTCATGGTCGACGCCGCGGAATCCCGCCCCGGCACCGATCCCGACCGCTACGGATTCACCATCGCCCTGCACACCGCCCGCGACCAGGTCACCCAAGCAGCCGGCATCGTCTCCGACGACACCGAAGCGAGCGGGGTCATCGCGCGGCGGGTTCTGGCCGCACTTCTTCCGCCCAGACGCCCAAGGGTGAGTACCCGCAAGGTCAGATCCCCGATCTCCCGCTACAGCGAACGCCGCGACGACGGCAGACCTGACCGAAGCCGCACCGTCACCGCCCTCGACATTGGCGTCCTGGAACCCCCGGACGCACAGCCCGCGCTGCCCACCGCCTCCCGAGACGACCGCCATATCACCCCCGCCGAGCGTCGCAGGCATAGGATTCTGTTGCTGCTGCAGGAAGATTCCACCCGTCTCTGGCGACCCCGTGACATCGCGGCCCACTTCGGCGACATCACCCTCGACACCATGTACAGACAGCTCTCCCGATGGGCCGACAGCGGACTCATCCACAAGATGGGCCCTGGTCTCTACGCCGCAACAACGTGGTCACCCACACCCTTGCAGGAGAACGGAAATCCTTAACTACCTGGCCTTGGGTGAAGGCCCGGTCGAACTTCGCCCGCCCGTACATGCTTCTCTTGATCGATTTCACATGCGACACGGCGCCTTCGACCGCTCCGGAGTTGTGCTCCATTGTGAGCCCGTTGACAACCGCGGCGCGGTCGCGTACGAGTCCGGCGGTGAACGAGTGCAACTGCGAGAAGTCATCCGCTTCTACCGCAGCGATCCATGCATCGAGGCGTTCACCGTGCCGACCCGTCATCATCTCCGCGAAGGACGTGACGTGGTAGGCCAACCTCTCCAGGGCTGAGCTGCGGGCCAGGATCTCGTGCAGCTGGCCGCGTTCCCGGTCGTCGAGGTCGTCGGGGTGTTGCAGCATCCACCGGGTCACGTCTCGGACCTTCGGCGGGGCGGGGGTGGCAGGTGGAGCGGCGCCGACTGTCCGAAAGAGACGGAGGTAGCGGGTCAGGGCCGGATAGCTGCCGGTGTAACCCTGTTCGCGGATCTCGGCCAGCAGGACCGTCGCCGTCGTGCACCCTTGGTTCCATCGCTCGCGCAGGTAGGGTTTGAACCGCTCCAGCGGCCCTGGACGACCATCCCGCTGCTTGATCAGCAACTCCTCGACGTTCGCGGCCTGAGCGAACCGCCGCACGGTCTTGCGATCCAGTCGCAGCGATCGGGAGATTCCGCTGATCGATTCGCCCTGGGCCAGCAACTGTTGCACTGCCTGGTAGTGCTCACGGATCCGGACGACCACGGCCTGTGTCTCGACGCGGTCGATGTCCACGGCGATCGCGGTCTGTTCGACGTCCAGTGAGACAGCGGGATCAGGGGCGGGGGTGGGGATATCGTGGTCGGGGTTGCGCAGGTCATGGCGATGTTGTCTGATCGTTTTCTCGACGTAGCCAGCCAGGCCATGCCAGAGGTGCCAGCGGTCGGCTACTTGCCGGGCGTCGGGTGCGCCCAGGCGCGCGCCTTCGGCATACGCGCCAGCACGATCACGACAAACGATAGTCACGCCAGGGTGCGCACGGAGCCATTCGGCGAGGCTGTCCGCGGTGCGGTCGGCGAGCAGGTCGATCGGGCGGTGGGTGGCCATGTCGAGCAGGATGGTCCCGTAGATGTGACGGCGTTTGAGCGCGAAGTCATCGACACCCAGCACGGTGACCGTCCCGATCGGAGGGTCAGGGACGGCGCGGACCAAGCGAAAAAACGTGTCCTGGTCCGTGACCAGGCCAAGACGAACAGCCAGCCGAGCTCCAGCTCGAGCGGCCACCGCCAGACCGATCGATTCCAACATCCCGCGTAACTGCGGGCTGCGCCGTGCGTGCGGGCTGGTCACGCCGTCTACCTGCTCGGCGAACGTCGCGGCCGGACAGGTCCCGTTGTCGCAGAAGAATCGGCGTATCCGCAACAACAGCACCACCGGTCGTCCCGCCACCGGCACGTCGGCCACCCGACGGTCATAGCGGCTGTGCACCCGGCGCGACCCGACTCCACATGATGAACAGGCAGCCACGCTCGCCCTAGCGCATGCCCAGATCTGTACGCTGGCCGGAGCCTGCTCGACCTTCTCGATCGTCACTCCGGCCAAGAGTGGCAACAGGTCCGCCAACCGATCATGATCACACCAAGATCATGATCACAGACCGGTGGGCCGGGGTTCATGCGGACCCATGAAGTTGATCACGCAATCAGCGACAGGACCAGAATCAGTTAGCGCCATCACCACGGACTGCGCGCCCTTCTCACGTCACCGGTGCCGGGATTGGTCGTGCGTGGACTGCCCCTTGCCGAGCGGACCGAGACGACGGTGCACGAGCAGGCCGGTCGGCTGCTGCGGCGATGGCACGACCTGGCCGAGCCCATCGGCGACCAGGCGCGGACCACCATCACGGCGTCGATCGCCGAGCAGGCTCACGAAGCCGCCCAGTGGTTGCGGGACGATGCCGATCACCTCACCGATGCCCAGAGGACTTTGGTGTATCGGGTGGTCCACGAGTTGCCGAGCCTGGCCGCCAACCTCCCCGTGGTCTACCGGCATGGCGACTTCGCCCCACGCAATTGGTTGTGGAGTGCCGAGCACGGCACCGTCGGCATGATCGACTTCGAGCAGACCGATCACGGCCTCGCCGTGGAGGACCTCGTGTGGCTGCACGGCGCCGCGTAGCCCACCCGACCGGACCTCAAGGCAGCATTCCTGGCCGGTTACGGAGGTTCGCTGTCCGATGCCGAACAACACCTCCTGCTGCTGCTCACCGCACGATTGGCCACCTCCTACCTCATCTCCGGGATCACCGCCGGTAAACCCGAACTCATCGAACGCGGTCGGACTGCTCTGCACCATCTGGTGGACCGACGGTGATCGACGGAACACCTGCGCGTCGATCTGGTCCGCAATGCCCTCGACCTCGCCGTTCGACGGTGCCTCTGGACATTGAGGTCACCTGGGTGCAACGCCTCGTCCGAACCCCCGCTCAGCCCATCACCGTGCCCGAGTTCGCGGTGTGTCGGTCGCGCTTGCGAGAGAACGCGCCGAGGTCGATCTCCAGACCAGTGCGCGGGACCCGGAACCGGACGGGCGACGCGTCATGGTCGACGCCATTCTCCACCTGGCTGATCAGTTCCGTCATCAACTGCCCCACGACTGGCGCATTCTTGAACTGGTTGCCGCTCGTTCCGATCGCGAGGTAGTAGCCCTCGAGTTCGCTGCGGTCGTAGATCGGCGTCCAATCGTCGGCGACGTCGTAAACACCCACCACACCGCGCGCCCGGTTGGGCACTGCCAGGTCGGGCAACCGCCGCGCGGCCCGCGTCACCTGAGCCGCGAAGACCGCGGTGGTCGGATGGATGTCGACGGCGTCCGGGTCGTCGATCCACTGCATCGGATCGCACTCCGGTTCCGTTCCGCCGACGAGCAGGCCCCCTCCTACGTCACCGCGGAAATAGGTGCCCAGGTCCATGTCCGCAACCACAGGCCCCCCGTAGCCCTCCTGGACCGGCACGTGCGCTACTTCCTGCCTCATCGGGCGCACACCGACCGTAAAGTCGGAACCCACGCCGGCCAACTGGTTCACCGCGCCCGACCACGGACCGGCCGCATTGACCACGACGGCACAGGGAAGCCGGGTGCCGTCCGACAGTCGCACCGATCTCACGCGCTCCCCGGTCTTCTCCACCGCTGTCACCGTGCTGCGGAAGCGGAACTCCGCCCCGCACGCCGAGGCCGCACAGGCGAGGTTCACGGCGGCGAGGCCCGGGTCTGAGACGTAACCGGCATCCGGGGTGTACACGCCGCCAAGCGAGTGGTTCGCCTCCTCCCAGAATTGCTCGTCGTCGAGCCGTTTCGGCGGCCAGTAGCGGCCGGTGTCGACACCGGGAACGCGCTCGGCCAATGTCGCACTGTCCCATTCCTCGTAGGGGACACCGATCTCGTCGAACAGCGGAAGCCACGACGCGCGCGGAGCCGCCTCGACGTCCAGCATCACCAACCCGCTCTTGCGGAATACCGCGAGGTCGCCGACATCGTGCCCGAGGTGCTCCGCCCAGTCGAGCCAGCCGAAATGCGCTTCCCACGCCGTGGCCACCCCCGCGGCGGTGGAGAAGTTGAAGCGAACGATCGCACTCGATGCCGAGGTCGACCCCTGCCCGGCCCCCGAGCCCCGATCGAGCACGATCACCCGGTGCCCCGCTCGCGCGAGCTCAAGGGCGATCGACGAACCGATCACCCCTGCCCCGATCACGACCACATCGGCACTCACACATCGCCCTCTCCCTTCAGAGAGCACGGCAGGTCCTGAGGTAGCTGAGGAACGAGGCCTGCAGACCGGTCAGGTGCGTTTCGCGCAGCACCTCGCTGGTGACGGCCGCGCCGCGGGCGGTGAGGCGGTGCAGGACGGTGGCCGTGTTCTTCGCGAGGTTCTGGTAGACGGCCAGGTCTCCGAGCAGCTCTCGGTCGTTGACGGTCAGGTGGAGCTTGGCCGCAGGCAGGTTGTCGCTCAGGGTGTCGAGCTGAGCGAAGACCTGACTGTCCTCACCGACGACGCCCGGGCTGCCCGCTCCGATGCTCTCGAAGAGCGCGGTGCCGGTGAGCCAGGCGTAGAGGCTGAAGAGTCCGCCGTAGGAGTAGCCGAAGAGGCCGTGACCGCTCGTGGCCGTGCCGTGGTCGCGTTCGATCCGGGGGTGCAGTTCCGAGGTGAGAAAGCTCAGGAACGCGTCACCCTGGGTGTTCCGCAGTTCGGCGATGTAGGCGTCGGCTTGCTCGCGGGTCATCACCCCCGCCTGGACTCCCATCTCCACGGCGTCGAGGAACTCCTGGGCGACGGGCTCGCCGGGCGGCACGAGGTCCCTGTTACGCAGTCTGGCCCAGTGCTCCGCTTCCTGGCCCGCGTAGCCCACGCTGACCTGGATGTACGGCTTGATCTTCTGCATGGGGTCCTGCTGGGTGACGATGAGCGGGGCTGTCAGGCCGACCGCCCAGTTGCCGTCGAGCACGTACACGACGGGTGCCTGCGCTGTGGTGGGGTCGTAGCCCGGCGGCGTGGTGACCCAGACGCCGTAGTCGTGCCCACCGCTGGAACGCAGCTCGAAGTAGTCGGTGTCGGCGAGGCAGCCGTGCCACATGGTGCTCATCGGAGGTCCTTCACAACACGTCCGGTTTGGACGACGAGTACGGCGTTGGCGGGGTCGGCGAAGATGGTCGGGTCGTCGAGCGGGTTGCCGTTCCACAGCACGAGGTCCGCCTGCTTGCCGGGAGCGATGACGCCAACCTCGGTCAGACCGATGATCTCGGCGTTGGTCCTCGTGGCCGCCACGAGGGCGTCCATCGGCGTCTCGAGCTGGGCGCGCAACCGGAGTTCCTCGCCTCGACGGTCCTGGACCGGGCCGATGAGGTCGGAACCCAGCCCGATCCGCACCCCGGCCTCCTTGGCCACGGCGAGCGCGCTGGCCATCCTCTCCCGCACCCCCGCCACGCGATCGCGTGCCGATTCGTTCAGGCCGGCCGCGGCCGGATCGTGCAGCAGCCGTTCGACGACGGCGAACGTGGGCACGAGGGCGACTCCGTGAGCGGCCATCAACGCGGCCGTGGGCTCGTCGAGGTCCGTGCCGTGCTCGACGCAGCGCGCCCCGGCCTCGACCGCGTTCCGGATGCCTTCGTTGTTGTGGGCGTGCACCGTCACGTAGGTGCCCCGCGCCGCGGCTTCCTGCACGGCGACGGCGATCTCCTCGACGGTGAACTGGGTGTCGGTCAGCCGGTCGTTGCCGCCCACCACTCCGCCGGTCACGCAGAGTTTCAGGAACGACGCCCCGCGCCGGAACGCCTCGCGCACGTTGCGCCGCAACTCGTCGGCGTTGCCCGCCATCATGGACAGGGCGCACAGACCGGGAACGTGGTGGCTGCTCCACAGCTCGGTGGGTTCCCACTCGGCCCCGTAGTAGCCGTGGCCGCCGGTCTGGCACTGAACAGGCCCGCACGACAGCACGCGCGGTCCCCTGACCTTGCCCTTGGCGATCGCGGTGACGACACCGCCGTCGATCCCGCCGGTGTCCCGGACGGTCGTGAAGCCGGCGTCGAGCGCCGCCCCGGCCGCGGCGAAGATGTCCGCCGCGATCTCGGCGGCACTGATCCGGAACGAGAACTGCGGCTGGATCGGGCTCGACAGGCCCAGGTGGACGTGGGCGTCGATCAGGCCGGGCGTCATCGTCAGCCCACCGGCGTCGAGCCGCTCACCGTTCGCGTTGGAGGCGCCGAGCTCGGTGACGCGCCCGTCCTCGACCGTGACGGCGACGTCGCACGGATCGCGACCCGACCCGTCCGCGACCGTCGCGCCCACCACCTGGAAACGTCCCACGAACCCTCCAAGAAGTTTTCCAATGGATAAATCGCTTTTCCAATGGATAAACTACGGCGGTGGTCCTGTCAAGCACGGCACGCAACGGCGATGCACGCGAACGCCTCCTGGCACGTCTCCTCGACGTCTTCGACGACGGCCTTCCTCCACCGGAGGCCTCGCTGCGCGAGATCGCGGCCCGGACCGACACCAGCCACGCACTCCTGCGGTACCACTTCGGGTCGCTCACAGGCGTCCTGGTGGCCATGCTCGGGGCGCAGCGGACCCGCGACAACGAGGTGCTGTTCCGCGACGCCGGGCAGGGCACCTTCGACGACCTCGTCCTGGCGATCTGGCGGACCTACACCCGCCCGGAGCAGCTGTCGCGTGCCCGCGGGTTCTTCCACGTCGTGGGGCTGGCCGCGTACAGCCCAGGCGACTTCCGCGAGTTCATCTCGTCGCTGGACGACCTCACCGGGATGCTGGCCTCGCTGGCGGAGCGTGAAGGGCTCGACGCCGGGCAAGCGCTGACCAGGGCCACCGTCGCCGTCGCCGCGATTCGTGGCCTGCTGCTGCAGGAGGTTCTGACGCCGGGGGTGTGTTCGCACGACGCGGTCGCGCTGATCCTGGGCATGAGCGGGGAGCGGTTCGGTCCACGGGCACGCTCAGAGGATTGAACTCAAGGGCACGCCCCCGGCGCGGACGCCGCCGTCGCGGCAGAAGCCAGGATCATCGACGCCTGCGCGCGGGATTCGGCACGGAGCGGGCAACACGCGGTTGGAAGTCCTCGTCCCGGTGCTCAAGCGTGTAGACAGCCGACCGGAATCGACGTGAGGCCGTGCTCCGGCTGGGCGACCTGGCACAGCACCTGGCGCCTCGCCCGCCGACCATCGACTCGGTCAGCATGATGTCAGGCCTGGCGGGTGCGTTCTCAGCGTTCCGACTACCCGTGCTCACCGCCGAAGGCAGCCGTGTCGATCCTGCGGACATCTTTGCCCACGCTGGTCCTCGTTATCCTGAGCCAAGCGCTCCAGCGCGTACAACCCGCCCAACCGCACCGCGGCCTTGTCCGAACCGAGCTGCTCCACCGACTTGGCGAACAGCTCGGTGACCCGCCACGCGGCCGCGTCCATCCTGCTGTCCTTGGCTACTTGTTCGGCGTGAGCGCGGTTGGTCTCCGCGACCTGCGCCGCGTGCTCTTGGATCTTCTCCGCGTGCAGCCGGGTGGTCTCGGCCACCAACTCGGTGTGGGCTTGGGCTTTTTCGCGCTGCGCCAATTCGAGTTCTTGGGTGCGTTGGCGTCGCGCAGCCAAGTAGAGCGCGAACAGGCCACCGCCTCCGACGGCGATCGACGCCGTCAGCTTCAGCACGTCCAGGTGCGCGGCGGCCGCTTATCCAGGTCGGTCAACGCGCTGTCGACCCATCGCCACATCACCACCGTCACGACGACATCCACGACCAAGACCAGGACGGCGACCATCGGCACCGTCCACCGCGGCAACGGCGATCGTGACGGCCGCGGCCATCGCCGACGCCCGCGGCCTGAAGCACGTCCTCATCGGGCTGCACCGCGACGACCGCGACACCGGCCACACCCGCGACGCCGTCACCGCCGCGGACCTCGCGGTCCAACTCCACACCCAGGGCCGGGTTCGGCTCACCGCCCCTACCTCGACCACACCCGCGCCCACGTGGTCACCGTCAGCGCCAACACCCGTCTGGTCGGTGGCATGGCCCGCGCGTGCCTGTCCCCGGTCGAGCACTACGACGCTGCGCACTGCGGAGCCTGCGACGGCTCCGCCGTCGCGCCGCCGCCACGGCGGCCGGTGTGCTCGACGGCGTCCGGTACCTCGCCGATCCGCGAGGATGATCGATGGTCCGCAGCACGGCACGCCCACCACGGACCGGAGAGGACACAGCGATGGCCGCGGCAGTGAAGCGCCTCACCAAGGCCGACCAGCGGGCCGCGGTGTGGGCGGGACTCAACGACCGGCAGCGGTCCTACCTGCTGGTGATCTACCACGCTGATCAGGAGGTGGAGGACTGGGCGCGTGGCGCGTGGGCCCATGGCGAGAAGGCCGGGCCGGCGACGCAGTGGCGGTGGCTGGAGTACGGGATCACCACCACCCGGATGCCCGGTGCCAACGGCCACGGGCTGCTGCAGCGGCGGCTGGATGAGCTAAAGCTGCGCGATCAGGGCACCGGCAGCACCTTCTCGGTGCTGCGGGAGCACGGTCTGATCGAGACCAGGGGTGATGTCACGCTGCTCGGGTCGGTCGTTGTCGAGGTGCGGCTGACCACCGAGGGACGGGCGGTGGCGCGCGCGGGTGGCGCCGACAGTGCGCGCACCGCCGACGCGCACCCGACCAACTCGGCGAAGGACACTGGAGGATGCTGGCGACGGTGTTCGCCGCCGAGGACACCGGCTACAGCGGCAGCTACTCCGGGGCCTGGGACAAACTGCTCCAGCGGCGCCTGGTCGAGTGCGGCTCGGGCGCGGTCTACCGGATGACCGGCGCCGGACTGGACCACTACGAGCTGGGTTGGCACGCCTACGCGCGGATGTACCCGACGGTCAACGCCCTGCGGCCCGACCGCACCCCGTTCTGGCCGGTCGAGGTCGACCGGCGCCTTGCCCGGCTCACCGAGACGTGTCGAACGCTGCGCGAGAACGTCGACGACGTTCGGGAGCAGGCCGCCGAGCCGGTGCCGGAGCGCGAGACGCCACCGGGCCCGGACGCACCGCCGGAGTTGGTGCGCCTGACGCAGTTGCAGCACGAGCGCGTCGATGCCGCCGACCGCGTCCGCGCGGTGGCCGCCGGGCAGTTGCCCGAACTGGAGCAGTTGCAGGACACCGCCGCGTCCCGGTTGCTCGGCGTCGCCGCAGCCGTCATGGCCGCGGTCGCGGCCGGGCAGGACCCGGTTGCCGCCCTCGACGTCGCCGACGAACCGGTGCGGCACCTGCCCGAGGTGCCGGTCGGGCTGCCCACAGTCGACAAAGAACTGGCCGACCGGCGTGCCGCGCTGCTGGGCCGTCCGAAACGCCGCCGGAGGACACTTTCGTTATGACGGATCAACCGACAACCGGACGTGTCGTCCGGCAACAGTGCGAGGGATGCGGGACGACGTTCGTGCCATCAGGGATGGGACGCCCGCGCCGCTACTGCACCGCCGCCTGCCGACAACGCGCCTGGGCCCTACGCGCTGCAGCGCGCACGTTGAGCATCGGAACAGACCCGCGGCCCAGAACGGTGGAGCACGTGGTCGAGGTCGAGCGTCTGGTCCCCGTCAAACCCGCCGTCGCACCCTCGGCCACGCCGCCGCGCTACGCCGTGCCCGTCGACTTCGGCGGGTGGCTGACCATGCTGACCGAGTTGCGCGAACAGTTGCAAGACGACCGCGGTCCTCTGGCCCGCGAGCACTGGAAGCACCGACACCTCTACGACGCGCTGGTCCGCGACGTGGCCGCGCTCGGCCGAGCTCACCCTGGCGGTTTGGACGCGCTGAGCAACCCACGACCGCGACGCTGAGCCGGGAACTTCTCGCGTTGCGAGTGCGCTGCCTTTCGTTC
>DATMCA010000099.1:0-4255 GCA_035559015.1 Umezawaea sp.
CCACGGAGTTCTGGGTCGTGCCCATCGCGAACCCCGACGGCGTGGAGAAGGTCCAGCAGGGCGGTGACTCGCCGATCTCCCACCGCAAGAACGGCAACGACACCGACCTCCAGGGCACCACCTGCGGCACGCTGTCCTACAACCACCACGGGGTCGACCTCAACCGCAACACCAGCTCGAACTGGGGTCTCCAGAGCGCCTCCGAACGGCAGTGCGACCAGGACTACCGCGGCCCGGCGGCCGACTCCGAGCCGGAGACGCGGGCGTTGCAGGCGCTGTGGCGCTCCCTGTACCGCGACCGCCGCGCCACCGACCCCGCCCAGGCCGCGCCCACCGACACCACGGGCGTGGTGCTGTCCCTGCACAGCTACGGCAACTACTCGCTGTTCCCCTGGAGCGGCGGCGCGACCACCCGGCGCGTCGGCAACGACGCGGCGCTGCGGGACCTCGCCCAGGACTTCGCCGAACTGGCGGGCCCGGAGTGGAAGTACGGGCAGGCCGGGCAGGTGCTCTACTCCGCGTCCGGCACGACGGACGACTGGGTCTACGACGAACTCGGCGTCGCGTCCTTCGTGTGGGAGATGGGTTCGGCACCCGAGGAGACGTGCGGCGGGTTCTTCCCCGCCTACTCGTGCCAGAGCGGGTTCTTCTGGCCCAAGGCCCTGCCGATGCTCATGCACGCCGCACGCCACACCGCGGCCCCCTACGCACCGGTGCCCGAGCCGACGACGCCGTGCCCCACCCAGGTCAACGACACCGACACCCCCGTGGTCAGCCGCACCCCGGTGACGGTGACGGTGGGCATCGCGGTCACCGGCTGCCAGGGCGGCGCGCGGTCCGCGTCGGTCGTCGACGTGCGGTTCAAGAACATGACCGTCACCCCGATCACCACCCTGGACCTGGTCGCCCCGGACGGCACGTCCTACCACCTCCAGGAACGGGCGGTGGGCACCGTGCCGGAGAACGACTACTCCTTCACCGTCGACCTGTCCCGCGAAAGCCGCGCGGGCACCTGGAAGCTCCTGGTGTACAACGTCATGTGGCTCGGCACGGGTGAGCTCGACCGCTGGAGCCTGACGATGTAGCCGGAGCGGGGGTCGCCCGCCGCGACCCCCGCACGGGGTCATCGCACCAGGACCACCACCGACCTGCCGGGCACGGTGGCCGTGCCGCCGTCGAGCGTGGTGGCCCTGGCGTCCGTGCTCAGCGGGTGCGCCGACCACCCCGTGCCGGGAAGGGTGATCGGCTTGGCCACCGGGTACGGGTTGACGACCACCAGGACGCCCCGCCGGGCCGGATCGACGTCCGGTCCGGCGGTGTCGTCCAGGTGGGCGACGACGATGCCGGGTTCGGCCGCGGGGAACGTCAGCTTCGCCTGGACCAGTGCGCTGTCGTTCAAGGTGAACAGCGGTGAGGACTGGCGGATGCGCAGGAGTTCCAGGGTGTTGTCGAGCGCGGTGCGCTGGTCGGCCGACGACGGCCGCAGCGCCGGGTTCGCCAGCAGCGGCCGGGAGTACGGCCACTTGGCCTCGTTGTCCGGTGCGGGCGGCAGGCCCGAGCCGAAGCCGTTGCCGCGCAGGGACGGGTCGTAGCGGTTGAACCAGTCGCCGGAGTCGTAGCTGTTGCGGTCCAACGACTTGGAGCGCAGGAACTCGCTCCCCGCGAGCAGGAACGGCTGGCCCTGGCCCAGCAGGACCGGGGCCTGGGCGACCTTCTGCATGCGGACGCGGTCGGCCATCGACGTGGTCGGCGGCAGCTTGAACGCCAGCGCGTCGTACAGGGTCTCGTTGTCGTGCGCGTCGACGTAGGTGATCGCCTCACCCGGCGAGCCCGTGTAGCCGGCGGGTGAGCCGTTGTAGCCCACCTGGCGGCCGGTGGTCTCCGGGCCCGCGGTGGAGCGGAACCGGAAGTCGGCCATGTTGCCCGCCATGCCCAGCTTCACCAGGTCGCTGTAGTTGAGCAGCCTGGCCGGTACGTCACCGTTGGCGGGCGAGGAGTTGAGGTCGCCCGCCAGACCGGAACCGAGGCCCTGCACGCGCGGGTCGTCGTCGAACGGGCCGCCGCCGCGCACCGCGTCGCGCAGGCGGTCGCTGAACGTGCCGATGCCCGTGCCGGCCATGTTCGCCTGCGTGGCCTGCACGAACCGGGCGTTCCCGGCGACCTCGCCGAAGTCCCAGCCCTCGCCGTAGATCCGGATCTTCCTGCCGTCCACGCCGTCGCGGGCGACGGTCAGGGCGTCCAGCGCGGCCCGCACGGCGAGGATGTTCGCCTTGGGGTGGTGGCCCATCAGGTCGAACCGGAAACCGTCGACCTTGTACAGCTTCGCCCAGCGGACCACGGAGTCGACGACGAGCTTGCCCATCATCGCGTTCTCCGTCGCGGTGTTCGAGCAGCACGTGGAGTTCGCGATCGTGCCGTCCAGGTTGAGCCGCTGGTAGTAGCCGGGCACGACCTTGTCGAGCACGGACGTCGCCGCGTCGCCCGCGGCGGCCGTGTGGTTGTAGACCACGTCGACCACGACGCGGTTGCCGTTGTCGTGCAACGACTTCACCATCTCGCGGTACTGCTTCGACCGGGCCCAGCCGGTCTGGGCGTCGGCCGTCGCGTACGAACCCTCCGGGACGTCGTAGTGGAACGGGTCGTAGCCCCAGTTGAAGCCGTCGCGGGCGGCGGTCGCGGCCACGCACTCCTGCTGCGCCGGGGAGTCCGGCGGCAGCGACGCCAGGTCGCAGGCCGGGGTCTGCTGGTCGGCGCGGCGCTCGGGGATGGTGGCGATGTCGAACGTCGGCAGCAGGTGCACGGTGTCCAGGCCGGCCTTCGCCAGCTCCCGGAGGTGGGTCATGCCGGTCGACCCGCGGTAGGTGAACGCCTTGTACGTGCCGCGCGCGTCCGAGGGGACGGACTGGTCGCCGATCGAGAAGTCCCGCACGTGCAGTTCGGTGATGCCGTGCTCGGTCGGGTCGCCGTCCAGCCCCCGTGCCACGTCGCCCGCCCAGTTCGCGGGCATCGTGCGCGGGTCGGCCAGGTCGGCGAACTGCGAGTGCGTCGAGTCCACCGACAGCGCCAGGGAGTACGGGTCGGTCACCACGACCGTGCGGCGGGCGTCGGTGACCTCGAACTGGTAGTAGCGGTCCTTCCAGTCACCCGACAGCGACCACGAGCCGGAAGCGTCGTCGCGCCGCAGGTCCAGCACGCGGGTCGGCTCGCCGGACGGCGTGGTGAACAGCCGCAGCCTCACCGACTTCGCGGTCGGCGCCCACAGCCGGACGCTCGCCCGGCCGTTCGCGAACGTCGGACCGTAGGTCAGCTTCGACGCCTCGGCGGCGAACCGGTCGTCCAGCACGCCCGCGATCTGCACGCCGGTCCGGTGCCGGATCGCGCCGGACGGGTCCACGTGCACGGCGGACAGCTGTTCGCGAACCGCACCGTCCACATCGGACGAGAGGACCCGGTAGACCGGTTTCCCGGCCAGGTGCGGGAACTTCGCGGGCACGGGCGTCGAGTCGGGCACCATGCGGAACTGGCGGTCGCCGTACCGGAGCTGGTAGCCGTCGGTCGAGACCGCGGGCACGTCCCAGACCACGAGGTCCTTGGTGATCCAGATGGCCTTGGACTTGGTCAGGTCGTCGTCCGCGGCGGGTGCGGTGGACGAGGGCAGCACGTAGGAGGCGGAGCCGTCCGCCTTGGCCGAGCCGGACACGAACCACACCTCGTTCCCGGTTCCCGCCACGTCCAGGAACTGGTCCGCGCCGGGGTCCTTGGTGTCACCTCTGTGAATGATGTTGCTCAGTCCGGGCGCACCCGGCGCCAGCGGGACCGACCAGTACGCGCCGAACCCGTCCGAGCCGTCCGGCACCCGCGACTGGTTCCAGCCGGGACTCGGCTCCAGCGACCCCGTCCAGTGGTAGAGCGTCCAGTCGGTGTAGTCGCCGTCCGGCCGGTGGTAGTGGATGACGGCCCGGTTCTCCGACGCGGCGAGCGACGGGAACACCTTGCCGCCGTCGACCCACACCGATCCGGCGTTGCGGCCGGTCACCTCGGTGGTCCCGCCGCGCACCAGGGAGAACTCGACGGGCGCGGTGGCCGGAATGCTCGCCGTGCCGCTGGAGAACGGCACGTCCACGCCACCCGAGCGGGCCACGAGTCCGGTGGTGTCCCCGGCGTAGTGCACGACGGCCTGTCCGGTCGCCGCGACCTCGGAGGAGAACACGGTCGGCTTCCCCTGCCCGAGCCACACCTGCGGCGTCACGCTCGG
>DATMCA010000100.1:0-7356 GCA_035559015.1 Umezawaea sp.
CGAAGCCCTCGGACTCGACCTCCTCCGTGGTGGCGACGACCACGACGGCGACCTGCGCGGCGGCCGCCGCGACCACGGCCCGGCGGATCAGCTCGTCGTCGGTCGGGCCGGGTTCGGCGTGGCCCAGGGTGATGCCGACGATCGTGCCGATGCCCTTGCGGACCCAAGTCTTGTGCTTCAGCGAGACCAGGACCGGGCCGTCGACCTCGGCCGTGACGCGGGTCTCCGGGTGCAGCAGGATGCCCGCCGCCGGATCGTCGTCGTAGGCGACCTGCTTGTCGTCGTAGAGGACCTCGCCGTCCACCGTCAGGACGAACTCGCCGACGCCGCCGACGCCGAAGCTGTGCTCGCCGAACACCAGCGGGCGGAACCAGGCGCTGAGCTCGACGGAGTCGAGCAGGGCCCCGTCGACGCCGTCCGGCATCCTGCCGGTCCAGCCGGTGACCGCCGCGTCGAGCAGCAGGCGACCGAGTTCGGCGCCCGAGGCGTCGCGGAAGACCATGCGGAAGCCCGCCTCGCCGGTCTCCGGGTCCGTCCACTCCGGACCGGATGCGGGCGGGAGCTTGGTGCGCGGGTCGACGCCGGGTTCGTAGGTGAGTTCCACGCCCCGCGACCGCAGACCGTCCAAAGGCGACACGACGTGCGGCGGGAACACGGTGACGCTGCCGCCGCCGAGGATCCGGGCTTCTTCTGCGGCCACGCCGATGAGCGCGACCGTGGGGGACGCGAGGGGCAGCGTGCCGTCGTTGCGCAGCAGCACGAACGACCGCGCGGCGACCTCCTTCGCCAGCGCGTCGCCGTCGACCACCGCCTCGGGTCGGACCGGCACCGCGGGCTCGACGCCCTCCAGCAGGCCGACGCGGCCCGCGAGGCGCAGCACGCGGCGGACCATCTCGTCGACCACGGACTCCGGGACCTCGCCCGCGCGCACGGCGGCGACGAGCTTGGCGCCCCACGGGTTCCCGGGGCCGGGCATGGCCACGTCGAGACCGCCCAGCGCGGTGGCGGCGGTGGTCTTCGCGGCCGTCCAGTCCGACACGACGACGCCGTCGAAGCCCCACTCGCCCTTGAGCAGCCCGTTCTGCAGGGCGTCGTTCTCGGACATGGTGTGGCCGTTGACGCCGTTGTACGCGCACATGACGGCCCACACGCCCGCGTTGACGATGGCCTCGAACGGCGCCAGGTACACCTCGCGCAGCGTGCGGTCGTCGACCGCCGCGTCCAGGACGAACCTGGCCGTCTCGGAGTCGTTGGCCACGAAGTGCTTCACGGTCGCGCCGACGCCGCCGTCCTGCACGCCGCGGACGTAGCCGACGCCGATCTCGGCGGTCAGCAGCGGGTCCTCGGAGTAGCACTCGAAGTGCCTGCCGCCCAACGGCGTGCGGTGCAGGTTCACGGTCGGCGCGAGCAGCAGGTGCGCGCCCTTGCGGCGGGCCTCCTGGGCGAGCAGCCGACCCACCCGGCGGGCGAGCGCCGGGTCCCAGGTGGCGGCGAGCGCGGTGGGGCTGGGCAGGACGACGGCCGGGTCGTCCGGGCCCCAACTGGTGCCGCGGACGCCGATGGGACCGTCCGACATGACCAGCGAGCCGAGACCGATGTGCGGCACGGCGGGCAGCGACCAGACGTCCTGCCCCGCCAGGAGGCTCACCTTGGTTTCCAGGTCCAGGGCGGCCAGGGCGGTCTCGATCGGGCTCATGGTCCTCCTACCGAGCGGTCGGTCGGTTCGTTATCCGCACGTTACCCTGCGTGAGCGGGCAGCGGAACCGGTACCGCCGAGGTCAGCAGGGCCACGAGGGGCTCGGGGTCGCGCGCGGCGGACCTGAGGAGCCGGGTGGCGTAGTCGCGGAACGTGGCGACCATGTCGACCTCGTCCGGCCGCAGCAGCCATTGCAACTGGAGGCCGTCCATCACCGCGACGACCTCGCGGGCCAGCAGCGCGCAGTCCACGCCGGGGCGCAACGAGCACGCGCCCGCGAGCAGCCCGGCCTCGACGGACGCCGTGACGCGCCCGTACCGGTCGGTGAACCAGGCGCGCGCCGGGTGGTCGTCGGTGACGCTCTCCCCCGCCAGCGCGGTGTAGATCTGCACCAGTCCGCCGAGCCTGCGGTTGCGGTCGACCAGGCGGAGCAGGTTCACCAGCAGCCGCGGCCCCGTGCGGCTGTCCGGGTCGAGTTCCGCCAGCCACTCCCGGTCGAGCCGGTCGCGGGCCTCCAGCACGGCCGTCAGCAGTCGCTGCTTGGTCGGGAAGTGGTGCAGCAGCCCCGTTTGGCTGATGCCGACCTGCTCGGCGATCCCGGCCAGCGAGGCCCGGTGGTAGCCGTGGTCGGCGAACACCATCATCGCCGCGTACAGGATCTGCTCACGACGGGCGTCGCCCCGTGTCACCATCAGGCCAGCGTAGCGCTGTAGTGCACGACTCCGTCCACTGTGGACGCGGCGAGTCGCCCGTCGCGCACCAGCACGTCGAGGTGCGCGGCCGTCTCGCCCGTCGCCAACACCTGGTTGAACAGGTCCAGCTCGTCGAACCTCCGCTGCCTGCGCGTCCAGCCGAGCCGGCGGGCCGTGTCGTGCGCGGTGGCCGTGCCGCCGGCGACCGAGTCGATCGTGGCCTCCAGCCGGTCGGCGTGGTGCCCGAGCAGCTCGTCCACGCGGGCGTGGACGCTGTCCGTGACCGGGCCGTGGGCGGGCAGCAATCGCAGGTCGGGGTACTCGCGCATCAGCCGCAGCGAGTCCAGGTAGTCACCGAGCGGCAGCTCCGGCCGGGCGGGCTCGAAGCCGATCGACGGCGTGATGTGCGGCAGGACGTGGTCGCCCGCGAACAGCAGCGACGACTCCTGGTCGACGAACACCACGTGCCCGGCCGTGTGGCCCGGCGTCGGAACGGGCGTCAGCACCCGTTTGGCCAGGTCGAGCCGGGTCGACGCGGTCAGCCACTCGTCCGGGGCCTCGTAGGCCGCCGATGCCCTGACCTCCATCGGAACCGCGAGCCGCGCCCACCGCTCGGCCAGCTCGGGAGCGCCCCAGCGGCGCAGGTTCACCACCTGCCCCTCGGCGCGGCCCGCGATCACCCGTTCCACCGACGGCTGCTCGCCGAGGCCCAGGGCGATGCGCGTGCCGAACCGCCTCCGCAGCGCCACGGCCATCGTGTAGTGGTCGCGGTGCATGTGCGTGACGAGGAACCGGTGGACGTCGGCGAAGCCGTACCCGAGGGTGCCGAGCGAGGCCTCCAGCAGGTCGGTGGCCTCGTCCAGCGCCCAGCCGGCGTCGATCATCACGACGCCGTCCCCGTCGTCGATCGCGTACACGTTCACCGTGTGCAGGCCGTCGTTCGGCAGCGGCAGCGGGATCCGGAACACGCCCGGTGCTACCTCGAAGACACCTGGCTCCGTCCAGTCCGTCATGGTTACCGGACGGTAGCATGCGTCACAGGCCGAAGTGGGCGCGCCGATCCTCGGGTACGAGGTCCAGGTACTCGGGGTGCTTCGAGATGTACCCCTTCACGAACGGGCACTGCGGCAGCACGGCCACACCGGCGCCGCGGGCGTCGTTCAGCGCGTGCTTGATCAACGTCGACGCGAGGCCCTTGCCCGCGAACGCCTCGTCGATCACGGTGTGCATGAACGCGATCGACCCCGAGGAGCGCCGGTACTCCGCGTAGCCGGCCAGCGCGCCGTCGTGCACGACCTCGTACCGGTGCAGTTGCACGTTGTCCACCACGGTCGCCATCGGTTGACCTCCACCTCGTCACGAATTCCTCGTCGCGGATAGCTCGGAGCTGTACACGCGGCCCATCGGCGTTCGGGTCGACGGTGTGACGGTGATCATCTCCGGTGGCCGGTCCACCCACCGTAGTCCGGCGGTGCAGGATGGCACGATGGACGTCTACCTGCTGATCCTCGGCGACCACCTGCCCGACCCGGCGACGGGGGCCGTGGTCAGCGAGGCCTCCCGGCTCCAGGCGATCGTCGAGCAGGCGGTCGTGGCCGAGGGCGCGGGCTTCACCGGCGTCGCGATCGGCGAACACCACTTCACCAGGTACATCGTGTCCGCGCCGGAACTGCTGCTCGCGACGATCGCCGCCCGCACGACGACGCTGCGGCTGTCGACCGGCGTGACCCTGCTCGCGCACCGCGACCCCGTGCTGGTCGCCGAGGAGCTGGCGACGCTGGACGTGCTGTCGCTCGGCCGCGCGGAACTCGTCGTCGCGCGGGGCGTGTCGCCGCGCACCGACGCCGTGTTCGGCATCCACTCCGACGAGCTGCGCGCCCGGTTCGACGAGAACCTGCGGCTGCTGCTGCGCCTGCTGGAGGAGCCGGACGTCACGTGGCAGGGCCGGTTCCGGCCGCCGCTCCAGGGCGTGACGACGACACCGCGGCCGTTGCAGCGCCCGCACCCTCCAGTGTGGATCGGCAGCGGCTCAGCGGTGTCGGCGGACCTCGGTGCCGAACTCGGGATGCCGTTGATGCTGCCGAGCACGCTGCGCGACCCCGGCACGCACGCGCCGGTCGTGCGGCGGTACCGGGAAGCCATGGGGGACAAGGGTCGGGTCGCCCTGCCCAGCCACGTGTTCGTCGCCCCGTCGTCGGCCGACGCCCGCCGCCGGTGGCGGCCCTACCTCGGCGGGTACGCGCGGTTCGCCGACCCGTGGCGGGGTGACGGCGACGTGGACGTGGACCTGCTGATGGAAGGGGCCGCCGTGTGCGGCGATCCCGGCGAGGTCACCGACCGGCTCAACGAACTGGCCGTCCTGCTGGACCTCGACGCCCACCTGGTGATGGTGGACGTCGGTGGTCTGCCGCAGGCCGAGGTGCTCGACGCCATCCGGCTGTTCGGAGCCGACGTCATCCCCCGTTTGCATCGGGCCGATAGCCTCACGCGAGGGACCAAAGACTCTGTGGCGCAAGGGATTCCGAGGGCAGAATAACCCGCGGAGCGTCCTCGGCCGAGGAGGTTCGCCTCTGCCCCTGCGTCACCTCCTCGTACCGGGACGCCGAAACCCCGTCCCGAGGAGCTGACGCAGATGACCGTGATGGAACCGAACGCCGCCTACGCGGGCCAGGACTTCCCCTACGACCTCCAGGTGGGCACCGACGAAACGGGTAGGGAATCCCACCCGCCGCAGACGTCGATCGCGGACCCGAGTGCTCCGTTATCGTCCACAGGACTGGACGAACGGCCTCCTGAACCACACCTCACCGCAGACGAGGTGTTGCAGCGCATCGAATCCAGGACCCTGGAGCCCGAAGCGGCCCCGATCCCGATCCCGCTGCCCACCAGGGCCGCCAGCGGCAGGTACCGCTCGCCCGCCCTGGGATTCCAACTGGAACTGCGCGTCGACATCGACGGCAGGAGGCCGCTGCGCAAGCTCAGCGGCGACTACTACAGCGTTTCCGGCGCGACGACGACGTACTTCGGCTCGTGGACCGTCGACGCCGTGACGATCACGTCCACACCGACCCTGGTGACCATCGTCGGCACCGCCCGCACGACGTGGACCACCACCTACACCGTCGCCAGGGTGACCATCCCCCGCGTCACGATCTTCCAGCCCGCGCCCGCCGCGACGATTCGCTGGGCAACTCCGACCGGCACGCCCGGCGCGACGTACGCGTGCGCCTGGGAGTCCGGCGCCTTCCGGACCGTCGAGTTGGAGCAGGACTGCGAGGCGGGCGTCACCGCTTTCGCCTCGTACAACACGGGTTCGCTGCCGAGCGGCGGCCCCGCGCGGACGCTGAGCACCGCGGGCGCGTACGCCGAAGCGGGCGTGCAGATGGTCGACACCGGTGCGGCGAACGTGATCACCACGTCCAGCAGCCACATCTGGACGAACGCCAGCCTGCACAACGCGATGGTCACCCACTTCTCCCGCTACCAGGAGAGCCCGCAGTTCAAGGTGTGGCTGCTGCACGCGATGCGGCACGAGCTGGGCGTCGGGCTGCGCGGCATCATGTTCGACCAGCAGGGCCTCCAGCGGCAGGGGTGCGCCAGCTTCTACCAGGCCATCTCCGCGGGCACGCCCGCGAACCTGCGCGAGCAGCTCTACGTGAACACCCACGAGCTGGGGCACTGCTTCAACCTGTTCCACTCGTTCCACAAGACGTTCATGACGCCGCCGCTGCCGAACCGGCCGGGCAGCCTGTCGTGGATGAACTACCCGCAGAACTACGCCCCCGGCGGTGGCGTGCCCGGTGGCGCGACGGCGTTCTGGGCCGCGTTCCCGTTCCAGTTCGACGACCTGGAGCTGGCGCACGTGCGGCACGGGTTCCGCAACAACGTGATCATGGGCGGCAACCCGTTCGGCACGGGCGCGGCGATGCGGGCCGACGACGGCTTCGGCGACCCGATCATCGACACCAGCGGGCTGGAGCTGCGGATCGCGGTCACCCCGGACCGGCCGGTGCTCGGAACCCCGGTGGTGCTGGAGATCAAGCTGCTCGTCGAGCGCACGCAGCAGGTGCACCAGCGCGAGCAGCTGCACCCGAAGTACCGCTTCGTGCAGGTCGCGATCAGCAGGCCGCGCGGCGACGTCGTCGTGCACCAGCCGCCCGTGAGCCACTGCGCCGTGCCCGACCTAGTGCTGGCCGGACACGGTGAAGCGCAGCCGATCAGCGCGTACATCGGCTACGACGCCTCCGTGGGGCAGGTCTTCGAGGACCCCGGCACCTACCGGATCCGCGCGTCCTACGTCGCCCCCGACGGCTCGGTGATCGTGTCGAACGTGACATCGGTGCGGATCGCCGCCCCGCGCACTGAGCAGTCCGAGCGGGTCGCCGACCTGCTGCTCACCGACCAGGCGGGCATGGCGCTCACGCTGCTGGGCTCGGACTCGAAGTACCTGGCGGAGGGCACTCGGGCGCTGGAGACCGTGGCCTCCGACTACGGCGACCACCCCGCGGCCCTGTACGCCAAGCTGGCGCTGGGGATCAACGCGGCGCGGCCGTACACCGAGGTGCTCGACAACGGCGAGGTCCGGACGAGGGAGAGCGACCTCGGCCGGGGCGAGAACCTGCTGCGGCAGGTCGTCGACGCCTCGCGCGGCGACGAGGGAGTGGACGACCTCACGGTGTACCAGGCCCTGGCGTACCTGTCGGAGGCCTACCGCAAGGTCGGCGACGAGGACCGGGCGCGGGCGTTGAAGGACGACGCGAGGCAGCTCGCGGAGTCCAAGAACGAGCCCACCTCGGTGCTGAGGTCGTTGGAGTGACCGGACAACTGGAGGTCGAGCTCGGCACCGGGTTCACCGACGACGACGTCGCGGTGTACCTGGACGGTGCGGAGGTGTGGCGGCGCGGCGGGGTCACGACGAACTACTCGGTCGGCCTGGCCGACGTCGTCCGCCTACCCGCGACCGCGGCC
>DATMCA010000101.1:0-3766 GCA_035559015.1 Umezawaea sp.
CACCGAAATCGTCGACCTCACCGTGCCGCCGCTGGTCGTCGGCGTTCTCTAAGGGGGCTCGGTGGGCCAGGTCAACTCGACGTCGAACATCTTCGACCGGCTCAAGACGATCGAGCGTCGCATCAATGAGGTCTACAAGAAGGTCGGGCTCTCGTCCGCGACGATCACCAAGGGCGGCTTGACGCTGCTGGCGGACGCGTTCCTGCGGATGGCCGACGACGCGGGCATCGAGGTCGTGTACTTCGGACCGGACAACCTCGGTCGCCAGGTGATCCGGATCAAACGTGAGGGCGGCAGCAACGTCTTCTTCACCGGGTTCACGGTCAGCGGTGACCAATTCTGGCGACTCACCGACCGCTTCAACCGGGAGGTCGTCAGCGACGACACCGCGACCGGCGGGATGGCGCGCCCGTATCTGCCAGTCCAGTTCTTCCCGTCGTTCACGATGGCGGCCGGGCTCCACAGCTACATGAACCTCGCGGCGTCCTCGATCACGGCCGAGACGCAGCTGTGGGAGGGCCGGATTGGCCTGGTCTCGCACCCCTACTTCGTCATCTCGGGCGTCTGGGGCACGGCATCTGGCACGAACACGACGATCTACAGAGTGCGGGTCACCGGCACCGAAGTGGCCACCTGGACCAGCAACTCCCTGGAGAACAACACCAAGGGGCCGTTCTTGATGGCCGCGTACCTGGGCCTGCAGAACGTCAAGGTGACCCTCACCGCTGAAGCGACAGGCAGCGGAAACGTCGCCTGCCAGGTGCTGAACTTCATCCAGCGCCAGACGCCTTAGCCCTGCGGGTCCGGCGCCAGCGTCGGCGCGGGCGGCTCCGGCGCGGGCGCGGTCAGCGTCGACTTGGGCGCGTACGGGTCCGTCGGGTAGTCCACGACCCACTCGCCGTCCTCCCCGAGGTACGGCGCGGTCGTGGTCGGCGCGGGCGGTGCGGGCTCTTGCGGCGCGGGTGCCTGCTCTGCGGGCGGCGGCGTGCTGGTGGTGGTCACGGGAACCACGGTAGTTGTCGGCGCAACGGCCACCGTTGTGGACACGACCGGCTCGTCGACGGCGGCAGAAGCCCGCTCGACGTGGTCGACGACCACGCCCTGAGGCGCCTCGTCGGCGGACTGGTTCGCGGAGACGGCCGCAGTCGCCGCCCCTCCGCCGAGGACAACTGCGGCGACGGCCAGCAGAACAGCACGACGTGCTTGCACAGGAACCCCCTGGAGACGTGGCACCGAGCGGCGCCCTGCCTGGGTATCGGTGGAGCGGCCTCAGCGCTACAGGCCGCAGGCGAATCCACCCGAGTGAGCCACAGAACTGACGCTGAGCGATTCGAAAGGAACCTGCCGTGACGAGGCTCGAATCGCTTCGCGGACGATGGTCCGCGCCTCAACTGGGTGGACGCGATTCCCGCACCCTGATGTCCCTGTTCTGCGTCATCGCGACCGTGCGGGCTCTCGACTACGCCACCGGCGTGGATGGCACCGCCGCTGTTCCGAACAGCGCGCTGGGAGGAATCGAGCGCGCCTTTCCTCTGGGTGTGTGGGCAGCATTGCTCACCAGCGGCGTGGTGCTGGTGCTCTCGGGAATGCTTGGTCGCTGGACCACGGTCGTGGCGGCTGGATCCATCGTGCTGGCCGTTTGCTACTTCGGCCTCACCATCGGCCTGCTCATCGAATACCTCGGCCGCCCGGACCTGGATGGCATCCGCGGCGCGACCGGCTTGGCAGTCCCCGTGGTGTGGCACGTCATCGTCGCGACCCACGCCATTGCCGTGAGAACCGCTCTAGCTCGCGGAGGTGGGAATGCTGCTGGCTGAAGCCGCCGTCGTCGCCGACTCGGTCAAGGGCGGCCCATGGGTGGTTTACGGGTCGATGGTCGTGCTGTTCCTCGGCTACCTCGCCACCGTGTCGGAGACGCTGCAGAAGCTCCTTGGCCCACTGGGCAAGTGGCTCGCCGCGCGCCAGGCCCGCCGAGCCGAGCGGGCTGCATCCCGCACTGACGTTCGGATCGCCGATCTGCAGGGCCAGGTGAAGCACCTTGCGCCGCGGCTCGACCTCGTCGAGAGCGAGTTGTACGAGCTGCAGAGCCTCGTCGCTGACCACGCTCGCTGGGACTGGCAGGTCCTCGACGCCGTCCGCAAGTTCGACCCGGACTTCCCGTCACCGCCGCCGTTGCGGCCGAACAAGACCTGAGGAGCGACGCATGCGCAGGATGTACGACTCCGTGAACGCCGCAGCCATCCCGACCGACGCCGAGATGGTCGCGGGCTACGTGGACGGCAAGTTCGCCTGGACGGCTGCGGACTGGGCGCGCTTCCCCAACTCCGTGAAAGTGCGGATCTCGGCGATCGGCGCGACGCACCTCGCCGAGGTGTTCGACGTCGAGGTCGGCTGCATCTGGCCACCGCGCAACGTCGTTCCGCTGGTGGTGCGCGCCCGCGCGGCGGGCATCGACCCGACCGTGTACGTGAACCAGCACAACGACTGGGGCCCCACGAAGGCCGCGTTCGACGCGGCAGGTGTCGCCCACCCGCACTGGTGGGTGGCGAACTACGACGGCGTCCAGTCGATCCCGGCTGGCTCGATCGCGAAGCAGTACGCGCATCCCGGCACCGTGCCCGGCAAGTCCTCGGGCCCGTGGGAGACCGGCAAGCACTACGACCTCAGCGTCGTGGCCGACCACTGGCCCGGCGTCGACAACCAGAACGGAGACGACGTGAGCTTCAACGACCAGATCACCAACCACGCGGGCGCGACCTTCTCGGCCGCCCAGTGGCTGACGTGGGGCAACGAGTACGCGGCACAGGGCGCCGCCAACTCGGCTGCGCTGCTGGACAAGGTCGACGCGCTGGCGGCGGTCGTGGCCGCCGACAAGGACGTGTCCGTCGAGGAACTCCGCCGGATCGTGGACGACGCGGTCAAGGCGAACTCCGCGGCACAGGCGAAGCTGGTCGCCCAGCAGACCGTGGCCGAACTGCGCGTCGCGGTGCGCGAGGAGATGGGCACAGACAACCAGGACCAGGCCGACGCGATCGTGGACGCGGTCGCGGCCAGGCTGGCGGGTGCGAAGTGAGCGCCGTCAGCAAGTTCGCGCCCGGCCGTGACCCGGCTGTCGCGGTGGAGACCGGCGTGCAGGTGCTGCTCGGCCTCGTGCTGGCGCTGGCCCTGCCGCTCGACCTCAGCAACGCCTGGTCGGCCGCGGTCGTCGCGGTCGGCGGCCTCATCACCGCCGCGTGGGTGGCGCGCGACAAGCTGCTGCCCGCGCTCACCGGCGCCATCAAGGCGACCTTCGCGCTGGTCGTCACGCTCGGCTTCGAGCTGAACCCCACCGTCGAGACCGGGCTGATCATGGCCGCGTCCGCGCTCGTCACGTTCTTCGTGCGCACCCAGGTCACCGCGCCGGTCACCGTCGATGGCGTGGTCCTCAGCTCGCGTCCGGCCGACTGACCTCGTTTACCCGCAGGTCGACTCCGCCCCCAGCTCCCCCGGTCTCCGGGTGGGCTGGGGGCGGTTTTGTCGTTGATGGCGGAGACGGGGCGTTCCCGGGCATGCTGGGCGTCGTGTTTGTGTTGGACGTGCTCGCGGTCGAGGCCGATCGGGTCCTGTTCCTGTCCGGCCCGCCGCCGGAGCCGGGCACGGTGCTGGAGATGCGCTCGGACACCGCGTGCGAGGTGGTGCTGGTCGAGCACCAGGCCGGGTCGCGGTCGGTGCAGGTTATGCGCGCGTACCGCGGGCGGGCTGAGAAGTGGCCGCCGGGCACCTGCCT
>DATMCA010000102.1:0-5664 GCA_035559015.1 Umezawaea sp.
GGCCCGGCTGGAGCGCCTCCTGCGCGACGTCGGCGAGCTGGCCGACGTGGTCGACCCGTTCGACGCCGAGCAGGACGCCGAAACCGGCGGCGAGGTCTACCGCCCGTCGTTCGGTCGCAAACCCGCGAGCTAGACCCGCTAGCGTTCCGCCCATGCCCACCGCACTGGTCACCGGGGCGACCGCCGGTATCGGAGCCGCGTTCGCCCGTCGTCTCGCCGCCGAGGGCCACGACCTCGTGCTCGTCGCCCGGACGACCTCCCGCCTCGCCGACCTGGCCCAGCGGCTGACCGCGCGCCACGGCGTCGAGGTCGAGGTCCTGGCCGCCGACCTCTCCGACGCCGAGCAGCGGGCCGTGGTCGAGGAACGCCTCACCGATCCTGCCCGCCCGGTCGACCTGCTCGTCAACAACGCCGGGTTCGCCAGTTCCGGCGAGTTCCTGACCATGGACGTCGACCGCCTCCAGGCGCAGCTCGACGTGAACGTGACGAGCGTCCTGCGCCTCACCAGGGCCGTCGTGCCCGGCATGGTGGAACGGGGTCGCGGCGCCGTGGTGAACGTCGCCAGCGTCGCCGCGTTCCTGCCCGGTCGCGGGTCGACCTACAGCGCCGAGAAGTCCTACGTGACCTTGTTCTCCGAGGGCATCTCCATGGCGATCGAGGCGTCCGGGTCGCCGGTGAAGGTGATGGCGCTGTGCCCCGGTTTCACCCGCACCGAGTTCCACGAGCGCGCGTCGATCGACATGACCGGAACCCCGGAGTTCCTCTGGCTGGACGCCGACCGGCTGGTCCACGACTGCCTCGCCGACCTGCGCGGCGGCAAGGCGCTGTCGGTCCCCGGCCTCCAGTACAAGGCGGTCGTGGCGGTCAGCAGGCTGATCCCGCGGGCGCTGCTGCGCAAGGCCGCGTCGCGGTTCGCGGGTGGTCGAGGCAGGACCTGATCGCGCTGATGCCGGTGGGTGTGCAAAGGTTGGAACCCGTGCGAACCGAAGTGGTCCTTGACGCCGGTGCCAAAGCAGAACTGGCCCGTCTGGTGAGTGAGTTGGCCGTGGTGCACGGCAAGGTGACGTTGTCCTCCGGGCGTGAGGCGGACTACTACATCGACCTCCGCCGGGCGACCCTGCACCACGCCGCCGCCCCGTTGATCGGCAAGCTGCTGCGGCAGCTCACCGCGGACTGGGACTACGTCGCCGCAGGCGGTTTGACGCTCGGCGCGGACCCGGTCGCGACCGCGATGATGCACGCCGCCGCGGCTTCCGGTGACGTGCTGGACGCGTTCGTCGTCCGCAAGGAGGCCAAGAAGCACGGCATGCAGCGGCGCATCGAGGGCATCGAGGTCACCGGTCAGCGCGTGCTGGCCGTGGAGGACACGACGACGACCGGCAACAGCCCGTTGACGGCCGTCGAAGCGCTCCGCGAGGCGGGCGCGACCGTTGTCGGCGTGGCCACCGTCGTGGACCGCGGCACCGGTGCGAAGGAGATCATCGAGGCCCAGGGGCTGCCCTACCGCTACCTCCTGGACCTGGCCGACCTCGGTCTGGGCTGATGACCGGGCTGGTCCTCCTCCTCGTGATCCTGGCCATCCTGGGGGCCGGGGTCGCGGTGGGGTTGTCCCGTCGCAAGCGCAATCCCTTCACCAACCCCCAGTTCGTGTCCGAGTGGGAGCAGCGGATGCGCGCGGTCGAGGCGAGCCTCGGCTGGCGGTTCGTCGCGGAGGACCAGGGCTTCCAGGAACGCGTGCCGCACGTCGGCCGGATGCTCGAAGCCGACCGCAGCCGGGTGAAGTTCCAGCTCGTCGGCCAGTGGCGCGGCGTGCCCGTGCTGGCCGTGGAGGTCGTGCTGCGCACGGACAACGTGGTGGCGCACGAGTTCCGCACCTACTCGGCGGTCGTCGTGCCCCGGCCGATGCCCGGCCCGTGGGTGTTGATCAGCCCGCGCGAGGACAGCGTGTGGGGGATCTTCGAGCAGTTCACGCTCACCGGCGACCCGGTGTTCGACCAGCGCTACGAGGTGCGCCGGGCGAACCCGGCGTTCGCGACGGCCCTGCTCGGCTCCGGCCTGGCGCAGGCGCTGCCGCACGACCCGCGCGCGGCGGGGGTGGCGCTCGCGTTCGACGAGCACGCCCTCGCCGCGGTCGTGCCGGGTCCCCTGGTGCAGGCACCGCTGGGACATTTGGCGGATCTGCTGCTCGATCTGGGGGGCCGGGTGCCGTGGCAGGCGCTACCGCGCGGGTGAACCACGCGTTTATCGCGCGCGCTGGGTGGAACCCCCGTTCTACATTGGAACGGGGAGGTGGACATGGTCTCTCAAGCGTTGGCCGAGTTGATCATGACTGTGCACTTCGCCGTCCTGGTGTTCCTCATCGTGGGCGGCTTTCTGGCTTGGCACTGGCGCGGGTTCATCTACCCGCACCTGGCCATGGCGACCTGGGGGCTCCTGGTCGTCGCGTTCCCGTTGAACTGCCCGTTGACCGCTGCCGAGAACTACTTCCGCGTCCGCGCGGGGCAGCCCGAACTGGTGGACGGCTTCATCGACCACTACATCGACGGGGTGCTCTACCCGCAGGCGGCGGCCGGTGCCGTGCAACTGCTGGTGGGTGTCCTGGTGCTGGGGTCGTGGACCGGCTACTACCTGCGGTGGCGCGGTGAGCGCCACGCCGAGTCGCGTCACGTCGGGGCCCACTGAGCAGACCGTTCTGCTGGAGGGTTTCCACGCGGTCAAGCACGCGTTGCGCTTCGGCGCGCCCGTGGAACCCCTCGTCACGCTGAGCACGTCCGCGCTGCTGGGTCTCGCGGAGTCGCACGCCCCGGACCTGCTCGACCGGTTCGGCCACGCCCGCGAGGTCGACAAGGCCGAGTTCACCCGCCTCGTCGGCAGGCCGCACCCGACCGGGGTGGCCGGGTTCGCCGCGCGGCCCGCCGTCGACGTCGACGGCCTCGCCAAGGACCGCGGGACCCCGTTGGTCCTCCTCGACAACCCCCGCAACCTCGGCAACCTCGGCGCGGTCATCCGGGTCGCGGCCGGGCTCGGCGCGGGCGGTGTGCTGTCGATCGGCGACGTGGACCCGTGGCACCCCAACGTCCTGCGCGGCAGTGCCGGGCTGCACTTCGCGGTGCCGGTCGGCAGGCTCGACGCGCTGGACGGGGTCGAGGGGCCGGTGTTCGCGCTGGACGCGGACGGGTCGGACATCGCGGACGTGCGGATCCCGTCGAACGCC
Source organism: Umezawaea sp. (assembly GCA_035559015.1). Lineage (GTDB taxonomy): Bacteria > Actinomycetota > Actinomycetes > Mycobacteriales > Pseudonocardiaceae > Umezawaea. The sequence goes on from DATMCA010000102.1 coordinate 3,215, forward strand.
GTGCTGGCGTTCGGGTCCGAGCGGCACGGGTTGTCCGAGGCGGTGCGGGACCGGGCCGACCACCTGGTGTCGTTGCCGATGCGCCCGCTGGTGTCGAGCTACAACCTGACCACGTCCGTCGCCATGGCGCTGTACCACTGGGACCTGTTCCGGCGGTCCGCCTAGGGCCCGAGCCGGGTCGGCGGCATTTCCAGCGCGCGTCTTGAACGGTCAAGAGCCCACGATGACCTCGTGACGGTCGAGAGGTCCACCCCGAAGCTGCTGGCGGCTCGTGCCGGAGTAGCCGAGCGTGCCGTGCAGTCGCGCCACCTGCGCCGGGTCTGGGGCGTGCCGGGGACGCTGCTGGGCGTCGCCGCCTGGCCGATGGACTGGCGCGGCCACCTGCACGTCCGGTTCAACTACTGGTGGCAGGCGCACCTGCTGGACTGCGTGATCGACGCCCAGCTGCGGTCGCCGACCGAGGCGCGCCGCCAGGTCGTGCGGCGGCTGGTGCGCGGTGTGCGCGTGCGGAACCTGGTCGGGTGGACGAACGACTTCTACGACGACGTGGCGTGGCTCGGGCTGGCGCTGCTGCGGGCGGCGAGGGACGTCGGGGTGGCCAGGCCCGCCGGGGTCGCGGCGATCGCGGCGCGGCTGCGCGAGGGCTGGACGGACCACGGCGGTGGCGGGATCTGGTGGAAGCGCGGCGACGACTTCAAGAACGTGCCCGCCAACGGTCCGACGGCGATCTTCTTCGCTCGCCTGGCGAAGGCGGGCGGCGCTCGCGGCGACCTCAGCCGGGCGAAGTCCATTGTGGACTGGATGGAGGCGAACCTGGTCGACCCCGAGTCGGGGTTGGCGTGGGACGGCCTGCACGTGCACCCGAACGGCGAGATCCGCGAGTACGAGAAGAACATCTACTCGTACTGCCAAGGGGTTCTGCTCGGCGCGAACCTCGAACTGGCCGAGGGGTCGCCGACGGCGCTGGACCGCGTGGAGCGGTTGGTCCGGGCGGTCGACAAGGAACTCGCGGTCGACGGCGTGCTGCGCGGCCACGGCGGCGGCGACGGTGGGTTGTTCGGCGGGATCCTGCTGCGCTACCTGGCGCGGGCGGCGGTCGCGCTGCCCGACCTGGACCGCCCAGCAGCGGCCGAGATCGCCGCGGACGTCGTGTTCTCGTCGGCGGAGGCGGTGTGGAACAACAGGACCGTGGCGGTCAGCGGCCCGCTGTTCGGTCCGGAGTGGACGGAGCCGGCCGCCACCGGAGCGCGGCGGCCGGAGAACGACCTGTCCGTCCAGCTCGGCGGCTGGATGGCGCTCGAAGCCGCCGCGCTGCTGGAGCGCAGCGGCTTCGACCCACTACGGCGCTAACGGGCCAGCAGGGCGCGGTACCAGTCCAGGTAGCGGGCCAGTTCCGCGAGGTCGAAGCGCCACGAGTGCAGCGCGGGCGACCCGACCGCGTCGACCAGGTTCTTCTGGTCGAACCGCTTGTACCCCGTCATGTACGAGCCGTAGAACTCGATCTTGCGGTCGAACTCCTGCTCCAGCTGCGTGAACCCGTCGACCTCGTCGGTGTGCACGGGCCGGGGCAGGCCCGCCTTCTCGAACATCACGCCCAGGCCGGGGCCGACGGCCATCGGGTCGGGGTGGGTCAGGTGGAACACCTCGGCCGTCGAACAGGACTGGCTGATGCTCACGGCGTCCGCCACGACCAGGTCGACCGGCACCAGGTTGACCCGCGCGAGCGCTTCGGCGCGGACCCGCATCGGCGTGGCCAGGTCCTCCGGCGACCCGAGCGACCCCAGCACCCGGCGGAACTGCGAGAGCCGCCGCTGGATCCCGTAGAGCCCGGACTGCCCGCCGCACAGCGCGTAGGTGCGGCTGTGCCCGATCACGACGCTGGGCCGAAACGTCCTGGTGGCGAACGCGGTGGCGTCCGCGACCAGTCGTTCGGCGTCGATCTTGCTCTCCTCGTACCGGTTGTTCGTCTCCACGCCGTCCATCCGGACCTCGGCGATCTCGCCGTCCAGCCGCCCGGCCACGTACGCGGTGCTCGTGTAGTTGAACGTCGACGCGCCCGCGGCTTCGGCGAGGTCGAGCGCGTTGCGCGTGCCCTCGACGTTGGTGTCCCGCAACGCCTCCCAGTGCCGGTCCTCGTACCGCAGGTCCGCCGCGTTGTGCCAGAACTCCCCGGCCCCGCTCAGGCCCTCGACGCCCAAGCGGGGCTTGCCCAGGTCCGCGGGGAGGACGCTGACGCGCTTGTCGATCTCCAGCCCGTCCGCGCCGTACTCGCGGGCCGCCTTCGCCAGCGCGGTCCTCAGCTTCTCCTCCGGTTCGACCTTGCGGCCGGGCCGGACCAGGCACACGACCTCGTCGTCGGTGCGCGCCAGCAGTTCCAGCACCAGAGCCGCCCCGACCAGGCCGGTCGCCCCCGTGACCACCTGCTTCACGACCGCCTCCCGGTGGGGGTG
>DATMCA010000103.1:0-5874 GCA_035559015.1 Umezawaea sp.
GCAGCGGTTCGACGACGCCTTCTACTACCTCGACCGGATCGTCATCGCCGAGGAGATGCGCCGGCGTGGGCTGGCCGGGTTCGTCTACGACGCGATGGAGGACGTCGCGCGCCGGTTCGGTCGGATGACGTTGGAGGTGAACGTCGACCCACCGAACCACGGTTCGCTCGCGTTCCACGAGCGTCGCGGGTACGTCGAGGTCGGCCGCCTCGGCGAGCCGGGCCACGTGGTCGGCCTCATGGCCAAGGAGCTCACCGCTTAGGGTGACGCGCGTGCGCCTGCCCGCCGTCCGGCCCTCGCTCGTGCGGCCGATCCTCGTCGCCAACCTGGTCGGCGAGATCGTCATCGTCATCACCGGCGGCATCGTCCGGCTCACCGGCAGCGGCCTCGGCTGCCCCACCTGGCCCGAGTGCGTACCCGGCTCGTTCACCCCCGTCCCCCACCAGGAGGAGGGGATCCACAAGCTGATCGAGTTCGGGAACCGGACGCTGACCGGGGTGGTCGGCGTCATCGCCGGGCTGATCGTCGTGGCGGCGTGGCTCGGTCGGCCGCGGCGGCGCCGGGTCCTGGTGCTGGCGCTGGTCCAGCTCGGCGGGGTGGCGCTGCAAGCCGTGATCGGCGGCATCACCGTCCTCACCGGACTGCTGTGGTGGACCGTGTCGGTGCACTTCCTGGTCTCCATGGGCCTCGTGTGGTTCGCCGTGCTGCTCCACCGGTCGCTCGCCGAAGGCGACGAACCCGCGGAACCGCTGCTGCCCAAGGCTTTGCTGCACCTCCAGGTCGTGCAGGCCGTGGTGGTCGGGTTCCTGCTGCTGGCGGGCACCTTCGTGACCGCCGCCGGACCGCACGCGGGCGACTCGGACACGCCGAGGCTCGCGCTGCCGGTGGAAACGCTGGCGCAGGTGCACGCGGACCTGCTGTTCCTGTTCCTCGGGATGCTGACGGCGCTCGGGTTCGCGGTGCACGCGTTCACGCGGGACGCCGTGCTGCGCCGCCGCTTCTGGATCCTGGTGGGCGTCGTGCTCTCGCAGGGGACGCTGGGCATGGTGCAGTACTGGACCGGTGTGCCCGAGGTGCTGGTGTCGCTGCACGTGCTGGGCGCGGGCGCCACCGTCGTCGCGACGGCGGGCCTGTGGGTGGCGAGCCGCTCACGCGGACCGGTGCCGCCCGAGGTGACGTCACCCACGCACGAACGCGTCGAAACCCTGGCTGACCAGCCCGTTTAGGGGTCAGTAGGGGTTTTCCGCCGCGCGGGCCGGACCCTACGGTCGGCCGATGAGCGCGGCCAAGAAGATCGTCTACGTGTACGTCAAGGGCGGGGCTCCGCTGGAGCACGTGTTCCCCCGCGTCGCCGGGTGCGGCGAGCTGCACGTGCTCGCCCTCACGCCGTTGCCGACCACCGCCGCGGACGAGTGGCGGCCGATGTGCGCGAGCGTCACCGAGCTGTACACCCACGAACGCGGTGAAGCGCTCGTCGACCTGGTCGCGAAGCACGTCGACGCGCTGGGCGCGGACGCGGTGCTGACGCTGTCGGAGTTCGCGGTACTGCTCGTCGCGCACGTCGCCGAACGCCTGGGGCTCAAGGGCGGCGGGCCCGGTCTGGTCAACGCCAGGGACAAGCGGCTGATGCGCGAGACCTGGGAGGCCGCCGGGGTGCCGATCTCCCGGTTCCGCCGCGTCGAGTCCGAAGAGGACCTGGCCGCCGCGGTGGCCGAACTGCGACCGCCGCTGCTGCTGAAACCCGCGTGGGGCGCGGGATCCGTGGCGCAACTGGTCCTCGACGGGCCCGAGGACGTCGCACCCGCGTGGCGGCAGGTCGCGGACGCGCTGGTGCTGGGCGGCCAGGCGGGCATGAACGAGCTGTACGCGCCGGACACCGACCACGACCTGCTGGTGGAGGAGATCCTCGGCGGCAGCACCGAGGGCTGGTACGACGGGCCCGGCCACGGCGACTACGTGAGCGTCGAGGGGATCGTGGCGAACGGCGTGCACCACGCGCTGTGCGTGACGGGCAAGCTGCCCGCGATCCCGCCGTTCACCGAGGTCGCCAGCACCCTGCCGAGCGTGCTGCCGGTGCACGTCCAGCGGAAGCTGGAGGAGATCACCGACCGGGCCGTGGACGCGCTGGGCCTGGACACCTGCGGCACGCACACCGAGCTGAAGCTGGGCCCGGACGGGTCGGTCGCGATCATCGAGACCGGCGCCCGGTTCGCGGGCCTGATGGTGACCAAGCAGATGGAGACCGTGTTCGGCGTCGACCCGATCGCGGCGCTGGTGCGCGAACTGCTGGGTGAACGGGTCGACTACCCGCCCGCGATGCTCGTCGAGGGCAGGCGGGCCGCCGCGTCGCTCGCGGTGATCCCGACGGACGCGAGCGGCGTGCCGTGGCGGACGAACCCGCGCTGGCGGCCGAGCGCCGTCGACTGGACCTCGATCCTGTCCCCCGGCACCACGGCGCAGCAGGTCAGGACGTTCGCGATGCCGGAGGGCGCGCCCGTGCCCGATTACGACCCGTCGGGCGGTTCGCGGAACTGGCTCGGGGTGTTCGTGGTGCGCGCCGACGACGCCGAGACGCTGCGCCGCGACTGCGCCGCCGTGCTGAACGGCCTGGAAGCGGCGCTCGGCGAGGTCACTTAGGCGGCGTCGGGCGGCGTTCCCAGAGCGGGGGCAGCTCGTCGGCGAGCCAGGTGTAGAGCTGGTCCACGGTGCGCAGCCGGTGCGCGCGCTGCGGGTCGCCGCTGAGCAGCCGCATCCCGGACTCGGTCAGGTCGCGCACGCTGACCAGCGCGTCCAGCCTGCGCTGCACCATGTCGGCCCAGCGCTTCTCGTCGACGCGGTACTCGGCGGCCTGCCGTCCGCGCCGGGTGCGCTTGGTGACCAGGCCGGCGTTCACCAGGTACTTGAGGTTGGTGCTGATCGAGCCGCTGCTGGCCTCCAGTTCCTGGGCGAGTTCGGCGGCGGTGCGCTCGACGGGTTCGCACACCAGCAGGTACCCGAGGATGCGTCCGCCGATGAGCGGGATGCCCTCCTCGGCGAAGTGCGCGGCCAGCCGTTCGATCCAGGCGGAGAGGCGGGTTTCCCGTCCGGCGCTCACGAGGACTCCTTGGTTTCGGTCAACACTGAAGCCATAGTAGCCCAATTATGGATCTTGGCAAGCGATCCGCAGTATTGCGGAAGAATTCGATAGTCAACCCGGATAAACAACGCGAAAGAATGACTACGGGTCAAGGTCGACCAGCAACGTCCCGATGAACATCCGACCATGCCCTGACCCCTCAGACGACAGAAGCCGGACGATGAACATCCTCCTGAACCAGGCCATTCCCGTCGACCACGGCGGTGCTGTCGTCGACGTCGTCGCGGACATCCGGCCCGCCGGACCGGACGTCGTCCTCCTCCTGCACGGCCTCAGCTCGACGAAGGAGAGCTTCGCGGACGTCGCGGAGTCCCCCTCACTGGCCCACCTCACGACGTGCGCGATCGACCTGCCGGGGCACGGCCGCACCGCGCCGCTGGTCACGGGCCCGCACACGCTGGAGGCCTATGCGGACGTGGTCGCCCGCGTCGTGGCGCGACTGGCCCCGCTCCGGCTGCACGTCGTCGGGCACAGCCTCGGCGGGGCGGTCGGCCTGATCGCCGCGCAGAGCACGAAGAGCCTGGTCACGTTCACCAGCGTGGAGGGCAACCTGGTCGGCGAGGACGCCGGTCTGGTCAGCAGGCAGATCGCCGACCTGGAACTGGAGGACTTCGCGGTCAACGAGTTCCACCGGTTCGTCGACTCGCTGAGGTCCGCGCCCGAGGCCGACCTGCGCGCGTGGGGCGGGTGGACGGCGACCTGCACGCCCGCCGCCGTCCACGAGAGCTCCCGGTCGCTGGTCGAGTGGTCGGACAGCGGGAAGCTGCTCGGCTGGTACCGGGCGCTGCCGCGCACCGCCTACCTCTACGGCGCGCTCGGCGACCGGGCCGACCACCTCGTTCCGCTGCTCGACGAATCGACCACGTTCGCCATTCCCGATTCGGGCCATTTCCCGATGGTCGACAATCCCGCTGCTCTCTATTCCGCGCTGGCCGCGATCATCGGCCACTAGCTCAGACGAGAGCGATCACGACGAGCACCGCGATCAGGATCCGCACCACGAGGTCAGTCCTCGGCGACGAGCCCGACATGGCGCTCCACCCGGTCGAGGCGGTCGATCAGCGGGGCGAGTTCCCGGCGCAGCGCGGACGCCACGTCGGTCGTCGCCGAAGGCTGGGCCCGCAGGTGGACGTACCCGGCCAGGGCCGCGACGACGGCCGCGCGCGCGGTGCGGAGGTCGACGCCCGCGGCGCGCAGGGCTTGGCCGCCGACGCCGTCGGGTTCGGCGACCAGGCCCAGGAGCAGGTGCTCGCAGCCGACGTAGTTGTGGCCGAGGGTGAGGGCCTCGGTGACGGTCAGCTCCAGCGCGTTCGCGGCGTCGCCGCCGAACCGCTCCGGGACGTTCCCGCCGTCGGTGGGCTCGCGGCGGGCCAGTTCGCGGGACACCCGGTCCGGGTCGACCTCGACGGCGCGCAGCACGTGCAGGGCGAGGTTGGTGCCCTCGGCGAGCACCCCGTGCAGCAGGTGCTCGGTGCCGACGTGGGCGGCGCCCATGGCCCGCGACCGTTCGACGGCGAGCCCGATGACCTCACGGGTGCGCTGGGTGAAGCGCGAGAGCTGCAACGCGGACGCGCCGGACGCCAGGTCGTCGAGGACGACGGCCCGGATGGCGGTCACCCGCTTCACCGACTCCTCCAGCGCGCGTTGGCAGACCGCCGAGACGGGCACGCCGGACTCCTTGACCGCCTCGGCCAGGTCGTCGGGCAGGTAGACGTTGATCTTCGGCATCGCGAGGACCCCTTCCCGGTTGTGTAACCCCATGAGTACCCCCATGTAGGGTTACACGTCAAGGAGGGCGGCGAAGGGCCAGGACGGACGATGCGGGTGAGGACTCCAACGCTTCGCGTCGGCACGGTCGATCAGAGTTTGCGGAGACCGCTGAGGACGCGTTCCATCAGGCCGAGGTCGGGGATGTCGCCCTCGACCACGGCGGTCGCGTGCACGTCGAGCAGACCGCGTTCGGCCATGTCACCGAGCAGCACCTTGGCCACGCCGAGCGGGATGCCGAGCAGGGCGGCGATCTCGGCGACGGAGCGCGGCCCCTCGCAGAGCGCCATCACGTCCTGGTACTCGGCCTTGATCGGCCCCGCGTACAGCTCCTCGCCGACGCTGACCATGGTCTCGATCTCCAACTGGAAATCGGACGTCGTGCGACCGCCGGTCCACGAGTAGGGCCGGACGATCGCCGCGGACTCCTCCACGTCGTCCGACGGCGTGGCCACCGGCTGCACGGGCAGGCTGATCTTCTGCTGCGCGGAAGGCTTGTCGCGCTTGCCCTTGCGACCCCGGCGCGAGCCGCCGGAGAGGGTGATCCCGTTGAGGAGGTCCGCGAACGACTGCTCGGAGTCCGATCCGGTCATAACGGCATCACGCGGACATCCTGGTCGCTCCGTGCAGCTCGGCACGGAGTTCCGGCGTGAGCAGCTGGCCGACCTGGTCCACCACGACGGTCATCTCGTAGGCGACCTGGCCGACGTCGCTGTCCGGCGCGGCGAGCACCGCGAGGCACGAGCCGTCCCGGACGGACATCAGCAGCATGATCCCGTGCTGCATCTCGACGACCGACCGGAGCACCCCGCCGCCGTCGAAGAAGTTGGCCGCGCTCTGCGCGAGGCTGGTGACCCCGGCCGCGATGGCGCAGAGCTGGTCCGCTCGCTGCCCCGGAAGCCCGGAGGACGCCGTGAGCAGCAGCCCGTCCACCGAGATCACGACGGCGTGCGCGACTCCGGGAACGCGCT
>DATMCA010000104.1:0-16814 GCA_035559015.1 Umezawaea sp.
GCGGGTTGAGGCGTTCGATCCGCGGGAGGTTCGCCGGTACCTGAGGAGGGCGTCGTGAGTGGGAAGCGGCGGAGGTTCGGGCGGGTTCGGCAGTTGCCGTCTGGGCAGTTTCAGGCGCGGTACATGGGGCCTGATGGGAAGTTGCACGCTGCGCCGTTCACGTTCGATCGGGAGCGGGAAGCCGAGAGTTGGTTGGCTGAGGCGGAGACCGATATTCGGCGTGGGGACTGGACGAACCCCGACGCGGGGAAGATCCGGTTCGACGACTACGCGCGGTTGTGGATCGAGGAGCGGGATCTGGCTGTTCGGACGGTCGAGTTGTACATCGGGCTGCTGCGGAACCACGTGGGGCCGAAGCTCGGGCACGTGGTGTTGGCGGATCTGACTCCGGCGCGGATTCGTCGGTGGCGCAAGGAACTTCAGGACGAGGGCGTGGGCGCGGTGACGGTGGCGAAGGCCTACCGGTTCGTGCGGGCGGTGCTCAACACGGCGTCCGCGCCGGAGGAGCGGTTGCTCAAGTTCAACCCGTGCACGGTCAAGGGAGGTGGCAAGGAGGACAGTCCGGAGCGGCCTACGGCGACGTTGCAGCAGGTGTTCAAGGCGGCCGAGGAGATTCAGCCTCGGTACCGGCTGGTGGTGCTCCTGGCGACGTTCGGCAGTTTGCGGTTCGCGGAGATGGTGGGGCTTCGGCGGCGGGACTTCTCGATGGTCGACGACGGGGCGCAGCGGTTCTGCGTGGTGCGGGTGGATCGGCAGACCGTGCAGCCGGACTCGGGGGAGTTGTTCGACGACGACCCGAAGGCGAAGGGGAAGCGGCCGGTCACGTTGCCGCCGTTCCTGGTCGCCGAGATCGAGTCGCATTTGAACTCGTTCGTGGGGTCGGATCCGGATGCATGGGTGTTCGTCGGGCCGAAGGGTGGGCGGCCGAAGCGGAACAACTTCTGGAACATCTGGAACGTGGCGCGGAAGGCGGCGGGGATGCCGGAGGTGCACTTGCACGACCTCCGGCACACGGGGAACACGCTCGCGGCCGAGACGGGGGCGACGTTGCGGGAGTTGATGGATCGGATGGGCCACAGCTCGACGCGCGCCGCGATGATCTACCTCCACGCTCGGGAGGAGCGCGGTAAGCGCATCGCGGCGGGTATCGAGGTGATGGTGTCCCAGATCACATCTGGAGGTGGCGGGGCGATGGTCGTCGAGGGGGTCTCGGAAGTGGTGTCCGAGGAGATGGGGCACGCGAGGGGCACGGAAGATCATCTAAAGCAAGGAGACCGTCCACTAGGGACGTTCCGCAAGCGTTCTACCAGCAAGAACAAGGTGGAGCGGGTGACCGGGATCGAACCGGCATGACCAGCTTGGAAGGCTGGGGCTCTACCATTGAGCTACACCCGCGTGGCCCTCTGGGGGAGGGCGCGGAAATAGCTTAGCGTGTCGCGCTAAGCTACGGGGGACCGGGGCGTGGCGCAGCTTGGTAGCGCACCCGCTTTGGGAGCGGGGGGTCGCAGGTTCAAATCCTGTCGCCCCGACGGTTGCCCCTGACCAGCCATTATGGTGGTCAGGGGCGTTTGTCGTCAGGGGCGGTTGGTGCCGGCCGAGGTAGTGAGGCGCAGGGTGAGCACCTGGAAGGGGCGTAGTTCCAGGTCGACCGAGCTGTCGGCTTGGGGGCGTTCCAGCAGGTCGGTTTCCACCACGCGGTGCACCGGGAACGACGTGTGCAGGGTCGCTCGGGCTCGGCCGCCCAGGGATTCGTAGAGCCGGACGACCACGTCGCCCGACCGGTCGTCCGCGAGCTTGACGGCCTCGACCACCACCGCCGGGTTGTTCACGGACACCAGCGGCGCCACCTCCCGCGCGCCCCGCACGACGCGTTGCGGCAGGTTGATCCGGTACCCGGCCGCGACGGCCTCGGCGATGCCCGCGCCGACCACCAGCGCGTGGCGGAAGCGGTGCGTGCCCTGGTCGGTCAGCGGATCGGGGAAGCGGGGGGCGCGGAGCAGGGAGAGTCGGACCGTCGTCGTCGTGCCGCCGTCGTCACGGGTGGTGCGCGTCACGTCGTGGCCGTAGGTCGAGTCGTTCGCCAGGGCCACCCCGTAACCGGGTTCGCCGACGTGGAGCCAGCGGTGCGCGCAGATCTCGAACTTCGCCGCCTCCCACGAGGTGTTGACGTGGATCGGCCGGTGCAGGTGGCCGAACTGGGTCTCCGCGGTCGACACCTCGGCCCGCACGTCCACCGGGAACGACAGCTTCAGCAGCTTCTCGACCTCCTGCCACTCCACCTCGGTGTCGATGTCCAGCTGCCGCGCGCCTTCGAGCAGCCGCAACGTCTGCGTGATCGTCGACTTGCCGAACGACCGCCGCACCAGCAGCCCGTCGGCCAACGGGGTGACCTCGCCGTCGACCAGGTCGACGCGGCTGTTGCGGTAGAAGGGGTCGATGTCCCACGCGTCCCACTGGTTCGGCGTGTCCGCGTGCAACTGCGGCAGGTTGCCGACCGCGCCGGGCGGCAGGACCTCGCGCGAGGCCACCAGGTCGTACACCGAGGTCAGCAACCCGGTGGAGGACACGGTAATCCGCACCAGGCCGTTGTCCAGCACGCCGTCGACCGGTGCGACAGGGGCGGCGGGAGGAGTCGAGCGGGCGTCCGCGGACACGGCGTCGAACACCAGCGGCGTCGACCCGTCACCGGCCAGCGCGGCGACCGAGCCGTCGATGAGCTCGTCCAGTTCCGCGGCCACCCGCGCGTAGGTCGCCTCGGCCTCGCGGTGCACCCACGCGATCGAACTGCCCGGCAGGATGTCGTGGAACTGGTGCAGCAGAACGGTTTTCCACAGCCGGTCCAACGCCTCGTACGGGTAGTCGACCCCGGCGGACAGGAACGCCGCCGTCGCCCACAGCTCGGCCTCGCGCAGCAGGTGTTCGCTGCGCCGGTTGCCCTGCTTGGTCCGCGCCTGCGTCGTGTACGTGGCGCGGTGCTTCTCCAGGTACAGCTCACCGGCCCACACCGGCGCGTTCGGGTACTCGTCCTGCGCCCCCTGGAAGAACGCCGCAGGCGTCTCGATCGTCACGGTCGGCGAGCCTTCGAGGTCCGCCACGCGCTTCGCCGTCTCCAGCATCTCCCGCGTCGGCCCGCCACCGCCGTCGCCGTAGCCGAACGGCACCAGTGACCGTGTCGCCACGGCGTGCTCGGCGAACTGCCTGCTGGCACGCGCCAGTTCCTCGCCGGACAGCGACGAGTTGTACGTGTCCACGGGCGGGAAGTGGGTGAACACCCGGCTGCCGTCGATGCCCTCCCACCAGAACGTGGAGTGCGGGAACTTGTTGATCTGGTTCCACGACAGCTTCTGCGTCAGGAACCAGCGGGAGCCGGAGAGCTTGATCAGCTGGGGGAGCGCCGCGCTGTAGCCGAACGAGTCGGGCAGCCACACCTCCTCCGTCTCGACGCCGAACTCGTCGAGGAAGAACCGCTTGCCGTGCACCAGTTGCCGGGCCATCGCCTCGCCGCCGGGCATGTTCGTGTCCGACTCGACCCACATGCCGCCGACCGGGATGAACTGGCCCGAGGCGACCTTGTCGGTGATCCGCCGGTACACCGCCGGGTGGTGCTCCTTCATCCACGCGTACTGCTGCGCCTGCGAGCAGGCGAACACGAACTCCGGGTACTCGTCCATCAGCGCCGTCACGTTGCTGAACGTCCGGGCGCACTTGCGCACGGTCTCCCGCAACGGCCACAGCCACGCCGAGTCGATGTGCGCGTGCCCGACCGCCGACACCCGGTGCGCGCTCGCGTTGGCGGGCCGCGAAAGCACCTCCGCCAGCGCTGATCGGGACAGAGCGGCGCTGCCCGGCACGTCCTGGAAGTCCAGCAGGTCCAACGACCGGTCGATCGCGTGCAGGATCTTGTGCCGACGCGGATCGTGGGAAGGCAGTTCCTTCATCAACCCCTGCAACGCCTGGAGGTCCGTGACCAGGTGCCACACCTCGGGGTTGAACACCGCCAGGTCGGCCCGCAGGATCCGGTACAACGGCTCCGAGCCCGCGGTCTCCCTGTCGCCCAACGGGGTCGGCACGAACGGCTCGAAGTCCAGGATCGTCGGGTTGCCCGCCGCCTCCAGGTAGTACAGCACCTCCGACCCGGTGACCGGCAGGTGCGTGTTGCGCGGTTCGATGCCCTTCACCGGCTCGCCGGAGGCGTCGTACGCGAGGCCCTCAGCCTGGAAACCGGGGCCGGGGTGGGTGAACCCGAGGTCCACCACGACCTCGACCTGGAGGCCGGCCCACTCGGGTGGCACCGTCGCGGCCAGCCGGAACCAGCTCGTGCTCCACGGCGGACCCCACGCGTCGCCGACCCGTGCGGGCTCGTAGGACGCCGCCAGCGCCTCCGCGACCGGCACGGGTTCGCCCGGCGCGTGCCACACCGACAGCTCGACCGGCGTGGAGCGGCTGTAGAGCGCGGGTCGGATCCGTTCCCGCAGGGTCCGGTTCAGCCGCTCTTCCAGTAGCGCGCGTTCGTCGTGCACCTATCGCTCCACTTCGATCGCCGCTCGCACGCCCTCGCGCGCGAGGCCCATCCACTCGTCGAAGAAGGCGCCACCCGGCCCCCACGTCGACCGGTCACCAGTCAATTTCAGCGACGCCGTTCGCGCCACCGCGGCAGGTGCGGACGCGCGGGCCTCGGCCACGATCCGGGCCACAGTCTCGCCCAGCGGCTTCGCCTTGCGCTCGGTCGTGAGCAGCCCCAGTTCGTACTCGCGCTCGGGGAAGTCGACCAGCGACCGGTCCACGTCGTGCGAGCACCACCAGGTGACACCCCACAGGTTCGTGCAGGTCAGCACGTTCTCCAGGGTTCGTTCGGCGAACTCCGGCGCGTCCGACGCGCTGATCTCCGGCTGCGCGGCCCCGATCTCCTGGAGCCACACGGGCCGGTTCGGCGCGCCCCACGCCTTCGCCAGCTCGACCAGGTACTCCGCGTGGTGCACGCTCTCCGCGCTCAACGGCCCGTAGCGCTGCGCGGTCCCGTTGAACACCCACGAGTGCACGGTCGTCATGGCCCCGAGCCCGGCGGCGTGCGACGGCAGGAACGGGTGCCCGTCCTCGTACCAGACGGCGTCGTACTCCGAGTGCACGTGCGGCAGCCCCGGCGCCGTCTCGTCGCACACGGCCAGCAGCGACTCCAGCCAGCGCGAAGCCTCCTGCGGCGTGAGCGGGTTCGACTCGGTGAGCAGGTTGGTCTCGTTGCCCAGCGTCAGACCGAGGAAGTTCGGCCGGTCCCGCAACGCCTCCAGCAGCGTGCGGAGGTAGAACACCTGCCCGGACACCACGTCCGGGTCGGTGAACACGTTGCGGCGGTGCCACGTCTGCACCCACGACGGGTAGAAGTCGAAGCTCGACAGGTGGCCCTGCAACGCGTCGACCTGCACGTCGAGGCCGAACTCCGCGGCGGCGTCGACCATCGAGACGAGTTGCGCCACGGCTCGCGGCCGCACCAGGCCGCGGTTGGGCTGGAACACCGGCCACAGCGGGAACACCCGCACGTGGTCGAGCCCGAGGTCGGCGATCGAGGAGAAGTCGGCCCGGACGGCGTCCAGGTCGAAGTCCAGCCAGTGGTGGAACCATCCTGAGGACGGGGTGTAGTTGACACCGAATCGCAGCAAGGCGTTCCCTTCTAGCCCTTGATGGCACCTTCGCCGACCCCGCGGAAGAAGTGCTTCTGCAGGCTGATGAACAGCACGATCAGCGGCGCGACGGCGATGATCGTGCCCGCCGCAACGAGCCGCTGGTTCTGGAAGAACGTGCCCTGGAGGTACGCGAGCCCGATGGTCAGCGTGTACTTGTCGGGATCGCTGAGCACCACCAGCGGCCACAGGAAGTCGTCCCAGCTGAACATGAACGAGAACAGCGCGACGACCAGGATCGTCCCGCGCGCGGAGGGCACGGCGATGCGCCAGAACCGCTGCCACGCATTGGCCCCGTCGATGACCGCGGCCTCCTCGACCTCCGCTTGCAGGGCCAGGAAGGCGTTGCGCATCAACAGGACGTTCAACGCGCCGATCGCGCCGGGCAACACGACCGCGGTGAGGGTGTTGGTCAGGTCGAACGACCGCATGACCAGGAACAGCGAGATCAGGATGACCTCGAACGGCACCAGGATGCCCGAGGCGAACACGAGCGCCGCCAGCCGCCGACCCCGGAACCTCAAGCGCGCCAAGGCATAACCGGCCATCGACGCGCCGACGCAGTTGGTGACGACGTTGACCACGGCCACCAGCAACGAGTTCAGCGCGAACGTCCACACCGGAACCGCGTCGGCCACGCCCGCGTAGTTCGCCAGCGTCGGGTCCGACGGCACGAAGTCCGGCGCGTACACGTCCTCGCCCGCGCCCTTCAACGACGTGGACAGCTGCCACAGGAACGGCCCGATCGTGATCGCCAGCACGAGCAGCAGCAACGCGTACCGCGCGACCCGCTTCACAGCGCCTCCTCCCGCCGGTTGAGCCGCAACGTGATCAGCAGCAGCCCCAGCGTGATCACGAACAGCACCAGGCTCAGCGCGGACGCGTAGCCGACGTTGCCGGTCAGGCCCGTACCGGCCTGCTGGATCAGCATCACCAGCGACGTGTCGGCGCCGCCGGGCCCGCCCGATCCGCCGGACAGCAGGTAGATCTCGGAGAACACCCGGAACCCGTTGACCGCCGACAGCGCGGCGACGAGCACCATCGTCGGCCGCAGCGCGGGCACCGTGACGGCGAAGAACCGCCGGATCGGGCCCGCGCCGTCGACCTGGGCGGCCTCGTGCAGGTCGTTGGGCACGTTTCCGAGCGCCGCCAGGTAGATGATCATGTAGTAGCCGAGGCCCTTCCAGACCGTCACGAGCATCGCGCTGAACAGCAGCAGCCACTCGTCGGTCAGGAACGGCACCGGCCTGCTGATCCAGCCCAGCGCGCGCAGCACGTTGTTGACCAGGCCCTGGCTGTCCAGCAGCCACGTCCAGATCAGCCCCACCACGACCGCCGACGCGATCACCGGCGTGAAGAACGCCGTGCGGAAGAACGTGATGCCCGGCAGCTTCTTCCGCACCAGCAGGGCGATCAGCAGCGGCAGCACCACCAGCGGCGGCACGATGCACACCAGGTACAGCGAGCTGTTGCGCAGCGCCAGCCAGAACTTCGGGTCGTCCAGCATCCGCTGGAAGTTCTCCAGCCCGGTGAACCGGCCGCCGCCGAGCGCGGTGGCGTTGGTGAACGCCAGCACGATCATGTTCACGAACGGCACCAGGCTGAACGTGATGACGACGGCCAGTCCGGGGAGCAGGAACAGCCACGGGGTGTGGAACCGGTGGTGGCCCACGCTCACCCGAGCAGCCGGTCGCACTCGGCGACCGTGTCGTCCAGCGCCTGCTTCGAGGACTTCTTGCCCAGCATCGCGTCCGCGAGGTTCTGCCGCAGCGAGTCCTGCATCTGCTGGCTGAACTGCACGGGCGTGTAGTTCACCGAGTCGCCGAGCTGCTTGGCCGCCGCGACCCGCACCCTGGCCTCGTCGGTCCCGTCCTCGGTGGTGAAGTACGGGTCCTGCATGCCGCCCTTGGTGCTGGGGAAGATCGTCGCGATCTTGGAGAACGCGAGCTGGTTCTGCGCATTGGTGACGTACCGGCCGAACGCCAGCGCGGTGGCCTTGTTCTTGCTGGAGTTCGGCACCGAGACGCCGTGCACGAACATGTTGGCCTTGCCGGTGTTCGTGATCGGCTTGGTGATGCCGATGTTCGCGTACAGCGAGGGCGCGTCGGTCTTGAACTTGCCGAGGTCGTAGGCCGAACCGGGCGTCAACGCGGTCTGCTGGGCCATGAACTTCGCGCCGGACCCGGTGTAGTTCTGCGTCAACGCCTCCGCGACCAGCCCGCCCGCGTCGTACATCCGCTTGTACATGTCGACCAGTTCGACGCCCTTGGCCGAGTTGAAGGTGAACTTCGTGCCGTCGGCGTTCATCATCTCCACGCCGTAGAGCCCGAAGTCCGCGATCGACGGCGTCTGGCCGAGCATCGCGACCCGCCGGTCGGTCTTCTGGGCCATCGCCAGCGCGGCGGTCTCCAGTTCGGCGAACGTCGTCGGCGGGCTGTCCGGATTGAGCCCGGCCTGTTGGAACAGCGCTTTGTTGTAGAACACCGGGCCGGTGTTCAGGTACCAGGGGAAACCGTACGTGCCGGATTTACCCGGAATGGCGTAAGCGGCCCACGCATTGTCGAGGTAGTCGTTCTTCGCGTCGGGCGCGGCCTGGTCGAGGTCGACCAGCTGACCTGCCTTGGCGAGCGGGAAGCTCAGGTCCGGCGGCACGTTGATCACATCCGGCAGCGAGCCCGCCGAGGCGTCGGCCAGTACCTTGGTGAGGTAGCCGTCGGCGGGCTGGTCGATCCACTTGACCGTCGTTCCGGCGTGTTCTCGCTGGAAGGAGGCTATGACACCCTCGACGTACTCCGTGTACTTGGGTTTCAGAGCCCACGTCTGGAAGGTGATCTCGCCCTTGACCTCGCCGCCGACCGCACCTCCCTCCTGGCTCGTGCCGGACAGTCCGCAACCGGCGAGGGTCGCTGCCGCCAAGCCCATCAGGAATACGCGTCGAGTCGTCCGCATCAGGCGCACCTCCGTGTTGTCCCGACCGTAGCTAAACCGGTATAGCTGGAGCTACCCTCAATCGATTCACTTGTCTACTTCCGGACAGGCTGGTGCGTGTGAAACGTCCGACGATCCGAGACATCGCACTGCGTGCCGGCGTCTCGAAAGGCGCGGTCTCGCTCGCGCTCAACGGCAGACCGGGCGTCTCGGAGGAGACGCGGCGGCGCATCCTCGGCGTGGCCGACGAGCTCCAGTGGCGGCCGAACAGCGCCGCCCGCGCCCTGTCCGCGGCCCGCGCCGACTCGGTCGGGCTGGTGCTCGCCCGCCCCGCTCGCACGCTCGGCGTCGAGTCGTTCTTCTTCCAGTTGATCTCCGGGCTCCAAGCCGAGCTGTCGACCCGGTCGGTCGCGCTGATGTTCCAGGTCGTCGAGGACCAGGCCGCCGAGGTCGAGCTGTACCGGCGGTGGTCGTCCGAGCGGCGCGTCGACGGCGTGTTCCTGGTCGACCTGCGGGTGGACGACCAGCGGATCGACCTCGTGGAGCGGTTGCGGATGCCCGCCGTCGTCATCGGCGGCCCCGGCCACCACGGCGGCCTGGCCAGCGTGTGGGCCGACGACGCCAAGGCGATGGTGTCGATCATCGAGCACCTGGGGGCGCTGGGGCACCGGAGGATCGCGCGCGTCGCCGGCCTGCCGGGGCTGCTGCACACCGAGCGTCGCACGACCGCGTTCCACGAGGCCGCCGCGGCGTGGGGCATCACGGCCGCGGAGTGCGTGGCCACGGACTACACCGACGAGCAGGGGGCGAGCGCCACCCGCGACCTGCTGACCGGCCGCACGCCGCCGACCGCGATCGTCTACGACAACGACGTGATGGCCGTGGCGGGCGCGGGGGTCGCGGCCGAGCTGGGGGTCGTGGTGCCGGACGACGTGTCGCTGGTGGCGTGGGACGACTCGCCGCTGTGCCGACTGCTCCACCCGCCGCTGACGGCGTTGGCGCGCGACACGTTCGCGTTCGGCGAGCGGGCGGCGAAGACCCTGCTCACGGTGCTGGACGGCGAGCCGCCCGCGGACGTCGAGGACCAGGTGCCGGTGCTGGTCCCGAGGGGCAGCACCGGCCCGCCTCGCTAGTCCAGGTCGTCGACGAACTCGGTCAGCAGGTCCGCGAACGCCTCGGGGGCCTCCTCGTGCGGGGCGTGCCCGGTGCCGGCGATGACCTGCACCTCGCCGCGCCACAGCGTCGGGATGTCCAGCCCGCGCAGGTAGTCCAGCGACACGAGCTGCTCCTCGCCGCCGTGCAGCACGGCCAGCGGGCGCTTCATCGCCGCCACGATCGCCGCCACGTCGGAGATGGCGCCCGAGCCGATGGCGGCGCCGATGCCCTCCCTCGACGCGGGGTCGGTCGCCAGGATGTCCGCGATGAACCCGTGCAGCGACAGCGGGGAGCCGGGCGCGACGAAGCTGGCGGCGTACGCGGCGGCGTCCTCCTCGCTCACCTCACCGGCGAAGCCGACGCCCATCGCCGGGTTCGGCAGGAACGCCGACGGCACCGCGGTCGGGTCGGGCAGCGGCGGCGTGCCGAACACCGCGAACCCCGCCGCGTCGGGCAGCTGCGGCTCGGCCTCCAGCACGATGTGCCCGCCGAGGCTCCAGCCGACGAACACGGCGTCCTGGACGCCCAGGACCTCGGCGAACCCGGTCACCGCGGCGGTGAAGGTCGCGATCGAGTAGCCCCCGTCGGGGCGCTGCGACCCGCCGTGGCCGGGCAGGTCCGGCGCCAGGCAGCGGAAGCGCCGCCCGAACGGCCCGTCCAGCAGCGGCTGCCACGTCCTGGACGACGACGAGTTGCCGTGCACCAGCACGACCGGCCTCCCCGTGCCCGTGCTCTGCCGATGGGCGATCTCCAGCCCGTTCACGACGACCATGGTTCTCCTAGCGCGGTAGCTTCTCGCCGATCTCCAGCGTGGGCACGGTGACGGTAACCGTGTCCGGGTACTTGATGCCCGCCCCGGTGTTGAGGACCACGACCTCCTCGTCCTCGGCGAGCCACCCCTCCTTGCGCAGCAGCCGGACCGCCGCGAACGCCGCCGCGCCCTCCGGGCAGACGAACGCGCCTTCGAGCCGCGCGCACAGCTCCTGGGCCGCGAGCAGCGCCTCGTCGTCCACCGCGATCGCCGTGCCGCCAGTGTCGTAGACGGCGTCGAGGATCAGGAAGTCCCCGAGCGCTTTCGGCACGTTGATGCCGAACGCGACGGTCTTCGAGTCCGGCCACGGCTCCGCGGTCCGCTCACCCGCCTCGAACGCCTTCACGATCGGCGCGCACCCGGTGGCCTGCACCGCGACGAGGCGCGGCAGCTTCCCGGTGATCCAGCCGAGCTCGCGCATCTCCAGCAGCGCCTTGTGGATGCCGATCAGCCCGACACCGCCGCCGGTCGGGTAGAGGATCACGTCCGGGCAGCGCCAGCCGAGCTGCTCGACGATCTCGTAGCCCATCGTCTTCTTGCCCTCGATCCGGTAGGGCTCCTTCAGCGTCGAGGTGTCGAACAGCTCACCGTCCGAAGAGGACACCAGCTCGCCGATCATCTTCCCGGCGTCGCCGATCAGGCCGTTGACCAGGTAGAGGTCGGCTCCGCTGACCGCGCACTCGGCACGGGTGATCTCCGGCGCGTCCACGGGCATCGCGATCACGCTCCGCAGACCCGCGCGGGCCGCGTACAGCGCCCACGCGGCGCCCGCGTTGCCGTTGGTGGGCATGGCGATCGCGCTCGCGCCCAGCTCCGCCGCCCGTGACACCCCGACGGCCGCGCCGCGGGCCTTGAACGACCCGGTCGGCACCAGGCCCTCGTCCTTCATCAGCAGACCCGGCACGCCCAGCGCCTCACCGAGCCGGGGGAGCGGCAGCAGCGGCGTCATGCCCTCGCCGAGGCTCACCACGTTCGCCTCGTCGCGCACCGGCAGCACCTCGTGGTACCGCCACAGCGTCGGAGGCCTGTCCGCCAGGTCCCGGGGCGTGACGGCCTCGCGCACGGCGGCCAGGTCGTAGCGGGCCAGCAGCGGCGATCCGCACTCGCACAGGTTCGCGAGCACGTCGGCGTCGTGGCGGCGGTGGCAGCGGGCGCAGTCCAGGTGCGTCAACCGGCTGTAGGTCATTCCGCCAGCCAACCAGAAGCGCGCGGATCCCGTCGGTCCCGATGCCGAGGTCGACGGGGTCGGTGAACACCCGGACCAGGTCGGCGTCGGCCGACGCGGGTCACCCGCCGGGAGGTGCGGGTGGCGCCGCTGGAACCGTTCTTGGACGCTTTCGCGCCCGAAGAGCCCAAGAACGGTCCCGTGTCATGCAGGTGTGGCCACCTGTTCGCTGACCACCTGGGCCGCGGCGGAGACCAGCGCGGTCACCGACGGGTTGCCCGAGTTGTCCTGGCGCCACGCGAACTGCGTGTACACCCGGAACGGGGGGACCCAGGGCAGCCTGCGCAGCCTGCCGTCCGCCAACTCGGCCGCGACCGTGACCTCGGGGACGAGAGAGATCCCCAGGCCGGAGGCGACCGCGCGCTTGGCGGCGTCTATCGAGTCGAGCGCCAGCACCGGAGACCTCGACTCGCTGTCGTGCAAGCCCAGAGCCTGCTCGAACTGCTCGTAGTAGCTGGCGCCGTTCTCGGCCCTGACCAGCGTGCTGCCGCGCAGTTCGTCCTCGGTGATCACCGACCGCCTGGTGAGGGCGTGGGTCGGTCCGCTGACCATGACCAGCGGCTCGGGGCAGAGCACCGTCGACTCCAGTCCCTCGCGGGGCTCGATCGGGCCGATGAAGAACGCGCAGTCGAGGCGCCCTTCCCGGACCGACGACAGGTTCGACTGCGTGTTCCGCGAGTGCAACGAGATCTGGACGCTCGGATAGCGCCAGCACATGTACTCGATCAGAGGTAACAGCCGGTAATCGGTCAAACTCTGTGCGCTGCCGATGACCAGCTTGCCGTGGGGCTCGCCGTTCATCGTGATGGCTTTTCTGGCCTTGTCGGTAAGGGTGATGATGTTGCGCGCGAAGGGCAGTAGCTCAACGCCCGCGGACGTCATCTGGATGCCTCGGGGAAGCCGTCGGAACAACGAGACTCCGAGCGTCTCCTCAAGTGCCTTGATACGGGTAGTGATCGTGGGCTGCGAGCAATTCAGAGTGGCGGCGGCCTTCGTAAAACTTCCCGTTTGAACCACAGTTGTGAACGCCAAAAGCTGACGCGTCTCCATGGAGCTCCCCAACGGTGCGTAAACAGAGTGATCCACGAGCGCCGGGGTAGGACGGCGTCGTGGGGACCGGTGCGTTGGCGACAGTTGACCTGGCCGCGGGTAGGCGCGGTCAGGTCGGCTGGGGCGTCAACATCGCCGGGCGACCGTGCTGGGTGCCGAAAAGAACTGGTAGAACCACATCGTCGCCGGGCGGGAAGGCCAGCCGTCGAGGTGGGTGGTGGGAGCGGGCAGGAGCACGCGGTGGGTCGGGGGCAGCGGCGGAATGGATCTCATCGGGTCATCGACACCTTGTCTGGTAGGTGGTTGAAAAGCTCGATGACATTGTCTCGCTCGTTTCTTGCGTCCCGTTACCGGTTGCGTCCGCTACTGGCCCCCCAGAACGTCCGGCAACTTTCATCAGGTGAGCAAGGTGGTCCCAGGCTCGCGCGTCACGCTACCTGACCTGCACACGAATGGACTACGGCGAGTGGAGTCATCTCAACAAGTGAAAGTTTTCCATGAGGCACTACTCCGGTTGGCCTCTATTCACTCGTTGTGCGTAACCCCCCTAGGTTCCGGTCGCGGTCGGTGAGTAACGACTGCGGCACTCGTGTAACTCGGGCAACTGTAGGTAACCGAGGTGTCCTGTGTACGGCTTCGGAGAGTGAACGGATGCGATTGCCACTCGAATGGCCTAACGTTCTGCTGAACCGGCTAGTACCGAATGATCCGCTCGGTCGTACACCGTGGACTGTCCGCACGCGCGGCTACTCCGGAGAGCGCTTTCACGCGTGGTCCGATTTTCCGTGGTCAGCGATCTGGGAACCCCCGAACGGCCCAACGCCGCGTTCGGGCGTCACGACCACCCGGTCCGACGCCGCAGGCGGGTGCTCGGTTCCCGCGGTTCGGCTAGTGGCCCTCGGTCCTGGCGAACACGCAGCCGTCGACCCCGGCGGGCTCCCGGACGGCGTCCGTGCCCTCGACGGGCTCGCACCACAGGTGCCGGAGCCCGAGTTCGCCGGTGCCGAGTTCCTCGGACGTGATCGCGAACCCGTCGCCGAAGCCGAAGTCGGGGTTCTCGGTCAGCGTGCCGTCGGCCAGCCCGGCCTTCCAGAACTCCTGGAGCCCCCGCACGCCGTCCGGCTTGAACAGGACCAGGCCCACCTTCTGGAACGGCGGCACGGCGCAGGTCGCCCAGGAGTCCACGAACGGCTCGTACAGCTTCGCCCGGTCCGCCCCGAGGTAGGTGGCGAACTCGGCCATGGTGGCGGTCCGCGCGTCGGAGCACTGGCCGCCGCTGGCGTCCCTGGTCCACTTCACGACGTCTTCGAGCTTGGTGAACGGGCCCGCGGGGGCGATCACCCGCGAGGTGGTCGGGTGGTGCCCGGCGTGGGGGTCGGCGGTCGGGTCGAAGGGCGTGCACGCTGCCAGCAGGGCCAAACCGGTCAACGCCGCGGCCATCGCGCGAACAGCCATCCGCCACCTCGCATTGGTCTAGACCCCTCACGGTAGGGGTTCGAGACCGCGCCGGATAGAGGGTCAGCGCACCCCGGCAGGTCGGCGCGGCGGGCCGCTCACCTAGACTCGACGGGAATCCCGACGCCTGTCGTGGTGTTTCGGGCTGTTCCGCACGTCATGTTCGTTACGAGGAGACCACGTTGAAGAGCACCGTCGAGCAGCTGAGCCCGACGCGGGTCCGGATCAACGTCGAGGTGCCGTTCGACGAGCTCAAGCCGGACTTCGACCGCGCTTACCGCAAGCTCGCCAAGCAGGTGCGCATCCCCGGCTTCCGCCCCGGCAAGGCACCCGCGCGCGTCCTGGAGAGCCGCATCGGCCGCGGCGCCGTACTGGACGAGGTCGTCCAGGAGGCCATCCCGGCCAAGTACCTGGAAGCCGTCAACAGCGGCGAGGTGCGCACCCTCGGCCGCCCCGAGTTCGAGGTCACGAACATCGCCGACGGTGACTCCCTCGCGTTCAGCGCCGAGGTCGACATCCGTCCCGAGATCACCGTGCCCGCCTTCGGCGAACTCTCGGTGAGCGTCGAGGACCAGGAGGTCGAGGAGTCGGACGTCGACACCCAGCTCGACGAGCTGCGTGCCCGCTTCGGCACCCTGACCGGCGTCAAGCGCGAGGCGGCCGAGGGCGACTTCGTCGTCGTCGACCTGTCCGCGACCGTCGACGGCGAAGAGGTCGAGGAGGCCAAGACCGCCGGCCTGTCCTACGAGATCGGCTCCGGCCAGCTCGTCGAGGGCATCGACGACGCCCTGATCGGCGCGTCCGAGGGCGAGACCAAGACGTTCACCACGACGCTCGTCGCCGGTGAGCACTCGGGCCGCGAGGCCGAGGTCAGCGTCGTGCTCAACAGCGTCAAGGAGCGCCAGCTCCCCGAGCTGGACGACGAGTTCGCGCAGCTGGCCAGCGAGTTCGACACGCTGGACGAGCTGAAGGGCGACCTGCGCACCCGCCTCGGCCGCGTGAAGAAGATGCAGCAGGGCGTCGAGGCCCGCGACAAGGTCCTCGAAGCGCTGCTCTCGACCACCGAGGTCCCGCTGCCCGAGGCCGTCGTCCAGGGCGAGGTCGACGCGCGCAAGCACGACGCCGTGCACTCGTTCGACCACGACGAGGCCCGCTTCGCCGAGTGGCTGACCGAGCAGGGCCAGACCCAGGAGGAGTTCGACACCGAGGTGCGCACCGCGGCCGAGCAGGCCGTGAAGACGCAGCTCGTGCTCGACTCGATCGCCGACGCCGAGGAGATCAGCGTCACCGACGCCGAGCTCACCGAGCGGATCATCTACCAGGCCCAGCGCTTCGGCATCAGCCCGGACGAGTACGTCAAGCGCGCGCAGCAGTCCGGCCAGCTCGGCGCCATCTTCGCCGACGTCCGACGCGGCAAGGCCCTCGCGGCCGTCGTCCGCCAGGCGACTGTGACCGACGCCACCGGCAACACGCTGGACCTCGACGAGCTGTTCGGCGAGTCCAAGTCGGACGACTCCACTGAGGAATCCACCGAGCAGTAAAGCCCTGAGCGAAAACGGGCGGTGTCGGGAAGTTGACACCGCCCGTCTTCGTTAAGGTCGCTCGTAGGGATTCCGGCAGACGGGATCAGATACAGAGTCAAGCCACGGCGGAGCAGTCCTCCCCGTTCCTCCTGGAGTAAGGCAGGCAGACGTGACGCAGCACTCCTTCCCGACGCCCGAGATGCGGTCGTCCGCGGGGATGAACCTCAACGACTCGGTTTTCGAGCGGCTGCTCCGAGAGCGGATCATCGTGTTGGGCTCCCAGGTCGAAGAGGGCATCGCCAACCAGATCACCGCGCAGCTCCTCCTGCTGGCCGCTGAGGACCCCGAAAAGGACATCACCCTCTACATCAACTCGCCCGGCGGCTCGGTCACCGCGGGCATGGCCATCTTCGACACGATGCAGCTCATCGAGCCGGACGTCGCCACCACCGCCATGGGCCTCGCGGCGTCCATGGGCCAGTTCCTGCTCTCCGCGGGCGCCCCCGGCAAGCGTTCGATCCTGCCGCACGCGCGCGTGCTCATGCACCAGCCCTCCGCGGGCGTCGGCGGCACGGCGGCCGACATCGCGATCCAGGCGGACATGCTGACCCGCACGAAGCACGAGATGGCGGAGCTCATCGCCGAGCACACCGGGCAGCCGGTGGACCGGATCATCGCCGACTCGGACCGCGACCGCTGGTTCACGGCGGCCGAGGCCCTGGAGTACGGCTTCGTCGACAAGGTGATCACCCGCCCCACCCGCGTCTCGAACGCCTGACCGCGGCACAACCCAGGAGACATCAAGTGGACCAGTCCTACGCGCCTCAGTCCCGGTACGTGCTGCCGTCGTTCGTCGAGCGCACCAGCTACGGGGTCAAGGAGTCCAACCCCTACAACAAGCTGTTCGAAGAGCGGATCATCTTCGTCGGCGTCCAGATCGACGACGCGTCGGCCAACGACGTCATGGCGCAGCTGCTCTACCTGGAGTCAGT
>DATMCA010000105.1:0-2423 GCA_035559015.1 Umezawaea sp.
GCCCGCGCGATCCCGCAACCGCTGCTGATCCCAGTCTTGCTGGTCCTGTTCAGCCTCGGCCCGTCGCTGACGGTGGCCTGCATCGTGCTCGGCGTGCTGTGGCCGATCCTGCTCAACACCGTCGACGGCGCCCGCGACATCCACCCTGCCCTGTCCGACACCCTGCGCGTCGCCCGCGTCGGCCGGACCCGATGGGTGCTGCGCATCGTCGTGCCCGCCGCTGCCCCCAGGATCTTCACCGGGCTGCGCATCAGCCTGTCCATCGCGCTGATCCTGATGGTCGTCTCCGAACTGGTCGGCAGCACCAACGGCATCGGCTACCGGCTGTCGATCGCCCAAGCCACCTTCGACCTGCCGGCGATGTGGGCGTGGATCTGCCTGCTCGGCGCGCTGGGCTACGGACTCAACCGCCTCCTGCTGCTCGCGCAACACCGCGCCCTCACCTGGCATCCCCGACTCGGACAGGGCACGACGTGACCGCGGCACAGCTCACCGCGACCGGACTCGGCCACACCTACACCACCGGCACCGGCACCCACACCGCGCTGCGCGAGGTGACCTTCACCGTCGCGCCGGGGGAGTTGCTGTGCATCGTCGGGCCTTCCGGATGCGGGAAGACCACCCTGCTGCGGGCCTTGGCGGGACTGCTCGCCCCCACCCTGGGCACCGTGACGTTCGACGGACACCCACTGCGCGCGATCCCGGCAGGGGTGGCCATCGTCACCCAGGACTACAGCCGCAGCCTGCCCGCCTGGCTCACCGCGGCCAGCACGATCGACCTCGTCCTGGACCGCTCGCGCCACACCCGCGTCCAACGACGCGAGCACGTCGCCCGCGCCTTGCACGAAGTAGGTCTCACCGCAGCAGCCCGCAAACGCCCCGCCGAACTGTCGGGCGGGATGCAACAACGCGTCGCGATCGCCCGCGCCCTGGCGACTCGTCCCCGGCTGCTGTTGATGGACGAGCCCTTCGCCTCCGTCGACGCCCAGACCCGATTTGAATTGGAAGACCTTCTCCTGAGAGTTCGCGCCGAGCACGCCGTCTCCACCGTGGTGATCACCCACGACCTCGACGAAGCGGTGTACCTGGGCGACCGGGTCGTGGTGCTCTCCGGCACCCCCGCCACTGTGCTCGACGAACTGGTCATCGACCTACCGCAGCCCCGCGAGCAGATCCGTACCCGCGAGACCGAGGCCTTCGTGACGGCCCGCACTCACATCGCCCGACTGCTCATCTCCGCCGCATCCCAGCGCCCCACGAACTACCGAGGACGACCATGACCACCACCGTTCGTGACCGGGTCCATGAACTGTTGCGCGCCCACGGCATGACCACCGTGTACGGCAACCCCGGCTCCACCGAACTGGGCTTCCTCAGCCGCTGGCCCGACGACTTCCGCTACGTGCTCGGGCTCAACGAAGCGGCCGTCGTGGCGATGGCCGACGGCCACTCCCAGGTCGCCAGGACGCCGGTGCTGGTCAACCTGCACAGTGCCGCGGGATTGGGCAACGCGATGGGCAGCATCGTCGCCGCCCACGCCAACCGGGCTCCGCTGGTCATCCTCGTCGGTCAACAGGAACGGGCCCTGCTCGCACATGACCCGTTCCTGGGATCAGCAGACCCGACCTTCTTTCCGTTGCCCTACGCCAAACAGTCCTGGCAACCGGCCCGTGCCGCCGACGTGCCCACCGTTCTGGCCCGCGCCATCCGCACCGCTACGCAACCGCCCTACGGACCGGTGGTCATGTCGGTTCCCAACGACGACTGGAACACCGGTACCGAGGCACTTAACCCCACGATCCTGCGACCGCCCGGCGGCCACGCATTCGGGCCGGACCCCTCGGTGCTGGAGGACATCGCCACCGCGCTGCAGAACAGTTGGCGCCCCGCGATCGTCGTCGGCTCCGCCGTCGACCAGGACCACGCCGTGACCCACGCGATCACGCTCGCCGACGCCTGCGGCGCCACCGTGTTCGCCGCCCCGATGTCGTCGCGGTGCTCCTTCCCCGAAGACCATCCCCGCTTTGCCGGGCACCTGCCCGCCTCACCCGGCCCGTTGGCCGAGGCACTGCAATGGCACGACCTGGTCCTGGTCGTGGGCGCACCGGCGTTCACCTACCACGTCAACAGCGCACCCGGCCCCGCGCTGCCGCCGCTGGTCGTCATCAGCGACGACGACCAGGTCCTCGCCCGAGCTCCCGGCGTCGGTCTGCGCTCCACCATGGCCGCCGCGCTACAGGCCTTGGCCGACCGGGTCGTCCCCACCAACGTTGCCGAACCCGAACCCCGAGTCCTTCCCGCAATGCCCAAGGCTCCCGCCGACGGAAGACCTTTGCCTGCCGCGTACGTGCTGGCGGCGCTGCGGTCGGTGTTGCCCGCCGATGCCCTGATCGTCGAGGAAGTACCCAGCCAACGCGCAGCAC
>DATMCA010000106.1:0-2888 GCA_035559015.1 Umezawaea sp.
CCGGGAACGTGGGCGGTGGACGTCGACGAGGTGGTCACGCGTGACCGCACCGGGCCAGCCGGTGAGGCCGGGACCGCGGACGACGCCGTGCTGCGGATCCGCCGTCTCCGCTGATACCGCGCGCGTTCGGGGCCACCCGACCCCTCCGTCGACAGCGACGACGGTTTGCACCGTTGTGCTCGTCCGTGATGAGCCGACGGCTGACTACCCTGGTTCGGTGACCACTGAGCTGGTCCTGCTGTCGCGGGTGGCCTACCGCGACCAGGAGATCACCCGGCCCCGGCTGCGGGGGCTGCTCGCGCTCCTCGCGGGTGACCTGCGGTCCGGTTGTGGCACGTCCCGGCTGGTCGACGGGCTATGGCCGGAGGCACGGCCGGAGAACCCGCCGAAAGCGCTCCAGGTGCTCGTCTCGCACGCCCGTGCGCAGCTCGGTCCCGAGGTCATCGCCACCACCCCCGTCGGCTACCGGCTCGCGTTGGCCGAGGACCAGGTCGACGCCTCCGCGATCCTGCTCAGGGCGTCGACCAGCGCGCGGCACGCGCGGGCCGGCGACCACGGGTCGGCGCTGGAGCACGCCGAGGCCGGGCTGGCGCTGTGGGACGGGCCCGCGGTGTGGGACTCGGGGCAGCGCGACCCGTTGTCGGAGCTGCGCGCGGAACGGGCGTCGACCTACCGGGCGCTGGTGCGGGCCCGCGCGCTCGCGCTGTCCCGGTTGGGGCGTCACGGCGAGGCGGCCGAACCGCTCTCCGAGCTGGCCCTCGAACGCCCGCGCGACGAGGAGGTGCTGGCCGAGCTGCTGCGCTGCGAGGCGTCGGCGCTGGGGCCGTCGACGGCGCTCGCCAGGTACGAGGACTACCGGTCGTCGCTGCGCGAGGAGCTCGGCAGCGACCCCGGTCCCGAACTCCGGGCCGTGCACCGGCAACTCCTCCAGGGCGACACGCCCGTGGTCCGCCACCGCGTGCCCCACGACCCCAACCCGCTGCTCGGCCGCGACGACGACATCACCGCGGTGACGGAGCTGCTGCGCACGTCGCGGGTCACGTCGATCGTCGGCGCGGGCGGTCTGGGCAAGACGCGCCTCGCCCACGCGGTCAGCCGCCGGGCGGAGCAGCGCGTGGTGCACTTCATCGCGCTGGCGGGCGTCACGGCCGAGAGCGACGTGGCGGGCGAGGTCGCGGCGGTCCTCGGGGTCGGCGACGCCGGGCTGGGCCCGGTCGGTCGGCCCACCGCCGGGCAGGACGTCGTCACGGCCGTCGTGAACGCCCTCGGTCCCGGCCCGGCGCTGCTGGTGCTGGACAACTGCGAGCACGTCGTGCGCGGCGCGGCCGATCTCGTGCACGCCCTGGTGTCGGCGAGCAAGGACCTCCGCGTGCTCACCACCAGCCGGGCGCCGCTCGGCCTGACGTCGGAGTGCGTGTACCCGTTGCCGGAGTTGAGCCTGCCGACGGCCGTCGAGCTGTTCCGGCAGCGGGCGAAGGCGGTGCGCCCCGGCGTCGACCTGCCGGACGCGGTGGTGCGGGAGCTGTGCGGGCACCTGGACGGGCTGCCGCTCGCCGTGGAGCTGGCCGCGGCTCGGGTCCGGGTCATGTCGGTGGCCGAGATCGCCCGTCGGCTGGACGACCGGCTCACCCTGCTGCGGGGCGGGGCACGGGACGCGCCGGAGCGGCACCGCACGCTGCACGACGTCATCGACTGGAGCTGGAGCCTGCTCGACCCCGCCGCCCGTGCGGCTTTGCGCGCGCTGTCGGTGTTCCCCGGCGGGTTCACCGCCGACGCCGCGCGCTACCTGGTCGGCGACGTCGAGCCGATCGTGGAGCAGCTGGTCGACCAGTCGCTGCTCAAGGTGTCCGAAACCGGGGCGGGCACGCGCTTCCGCATGCTGGAGACGGTCCGCGAGTTCGGCACCGCCCGGCTCGGCGAAGCGGGCGGGACGGACGCGGCGACCGACGGTTTCCTCACGTGGGCCCGCGACTTCGGCCAGGCGCACCACGACGCGCTGCTCGGAGCGGGCCTCGCCGCGGGCGTCCAGCTGATCAGGCCCGAGCAGGACAACCTCCTGCGGGCCCTGAGGATCGGGCTCGACCGCGAGGACGGACCCACCGTCGCGGCCACGACCGCGGTGCTGGGCAGCCTGTGGACCATCGAGTCGAACCTCACCCGCATGGCGACCCTGACCGGTGAGCCGATCCGGGTGCTCTCGCACTTCCGACCGGACCCCGCCTTCGTGGAGGTCACCCGGACCGCTGCCGTGCTGTGCGCGGTGGCCGGTTTCCTGTTCATGCGCGGCCCGAACCCGGTGCGCGCGCTGCTCGTCATCCACCGCCTCCCGCCCGCCCCGCCGACCACCCTCGTCCGGGCGGTGGAGGTGGTGATGCGCGCGATGAGCGGCCGGGGTGCGGACCAGTCCACAGTGGACGCGCTGTGCCGCGCCGAGAACCGGTTGGTGGCGGGCGTGGCCAACAGCATGGCCAGCTACGGCTGGGAGAAGGACAACCACCTCGACCACGCGCTGGCGTCGGCCGAGGCGATGCTCGCGGCGTTTGAGCACCCCGACATCCCCTGGCTGCGGGCCGTGGCGCGCTCCCGGATCGGCGAGCTGTGCCTGCGCCTCGGCCGGGGGGACGAGGCGCGGCACCAGTTCCGGGCGATGCTGCCGATGTTGGAGGAGTTGGGTGCGACGAGCAGCACCACCAGGGTCCGGTGGGCGATGGTGCTCGCCAACCTCCAGCGCGGCGCCGTCGACGAGGCGGAGCACTGGCTGGAGCAGGCGTCTCTCGACGGCGAGGACGAGACGCTCGACGTGCTGATGTTCGACCTCGGCGCCCGCGCGGAGATCCACCTCGCCAGGGGCGACGTGGAGGCGGGACTGAACCTGTGGCGCCGGGCCT
>DATMCA010000107.1:0-2886 GCA_035559015.1 Umezawaea sp.
GTAGGCGTCGAGCACCCTGTGCTCACACAGCCCGCGCTCGACCGACAGGTACCTGCCGTAGTCGGCGAGCAATTCCTCCAGCGGGCTGGCCGGGCAGGCCGGCACCGGTGGCGGCACCGCTCCCAGCTGCCGCAGATATTCCAGCGGCAGCGCCACGCTCTGCGGTGACGCCCACGCCACCACGGCCGCCGTGCGACGCTCCAGAGCGAACCGCTCAGCCTGCTCACCGGTCATCTCGCCCACGCCAAGACCCTCGCGCGCCAGCCAACGGCTGAGCTGATCGAACTGATACAGCTGTGCGCCGCTGCCGAACGCGAGTACGCCCGAGACGCCAGCCACGACCAGAACCCCGCCGCATACGGCGCCAGCGGTCCCGACACCACCGGGACCCACACCTTCCTGCCCATCGCTGCCTCCCGCCGGATCGCGAAACACGATCCGAGAAGCCTCGACACAGGACGAACGATTATGTTGAGCGGGTCACCGCCGAAACCCGCGTGACACAAGGAGAAACCCAGCCCGCCGGCAGGTGTCCTCAACATAACCATCGGCTGGACATAGAACCGTGCGTGCGGGTTTCCCCGCACACGGCTCAAGCAAGCCGCTAGGGCGTGCAGGGTTGCAGTGCTGTGCTCCTGCGGTGTCGGGCGCGTAGCGCCCGTTGGCAGGAGGCGTGTACCAGGCGGGTTTGGTCACCGTCCGGATTGCCGGGTCGCCCGGGTCGTCCGTGGTGCACGAGATGGTCGTGCTGGATGGCCTTTCGGGTGACGTGCAGCCACCAGTTCTCCCATTGACGGGGAGATCCGGGAGGCTGCTCGGCGGAGAGCAAGGGGTCCCCGCAGAGTGGGCACCGGCTGTCCTGCTTGGCGAGCAGGCGCAGCGTGTACCTGTCGAGCGGGGGTTTGATGCGTCGCCGCCGCGCGGCCCAGTATTCGGTCAGGGCGGGGTCATCGGGGGACGCCGTGCCGTTGACCGTCTGGTGTCGGACGATGGTTGTCCAGCGGAACTTGATCAGGTGCGCGACGTCGCCGCGCGCGTTGACGATCGCGCGGTCGCCGAACACCCATCGGTCGTTGCTGAACTTGTTGAACTTGCCGAAGTAGCGGGCGACCGCCCAGGTCTTCGACTTGTTCGGGTGGCTGTGTTTGGCCCACTTGTAGGTGAGCCGCCACATGTAGGTGTCCAGACTGGAGAAGATCTTGCTGGACACCGCTGCCCGGTAGTAGGCGGCCCAACCCCGAATGATCGGGTTGAGCCGGGCGAGGACCGCCCCCGCGTTCGAGCCGCGCAACCTGCGCATCTCGGTTGCGAGCCGTTTCCGGAGCCGCCTGACGGCCGCCGTGCTCGGTTTGATCAGCAGTTTGGCTCCGTAGCGGCGGATGTTGAACCCCAGGAAATCGACCCCTCGGGCAGGTGCACGATCCGGGTCTTGTCCTCGTTGAGGGCAAGACCCCGGGGTTGCAGCCACTCGGCCAGCAGGGCCTCGGCGTAGTTGATCCTGCGGTTATGTGAGCAGTGCGAGGGCCCGATTTGGGTGTCGAGCGGT
Organism: Umezawaea sp.; assembly: GCA_035559015.1. Taxonomy (GTDB): domain Bacteria; phylum Actinomycetota; class Actinomycetes; order Mycobacteriales; family Pseudonocardiaceae; genus Umezawaea. The sequence goes on from DATMCA010000107.1 coordinate 1,547, forward strand.
GCGACGGCAGGCGCGGGCGATGTTGCCGGCGCCAGCCAGGCGGTGACGGCTGACCGCGAGGTTTCGCAGGGTGGCCATGACCGCGGGCCCGTTGCCGGTGCGGACCTGGGAAAGGTCCTCGCCGAAGGTGACATCGCGGATCCAGTGCAGTGACTCGATTCGCCAATGTCCGCGGATCGCCGAGGCGACCAGGCGGGGTCGGGCCTGGCGCCAGGACAGGCTGGTGACCGCATAGACGGTCTCGCTGCTCCAGGTCTGCGAGCCGATCAGGCGGCGCCGGCGCACGATCTGGATCGCGAGACGGGCGTGTGGAAACCCGATGCCCGCCCCCACCGCGGTGATCTTGACACGGCGGGTTTCGACCCGGCCGTGCCCGCGGTCGCGTTCCTCGATCGCGACCGGGATCTGCCGCCAGGGCAGCCCGGCCAGCTGAGCGTGCAGCGTGGGCTGGTTGGCCTTGGCGATGAGCAGGTAGTGCCCGCCGCGATGGTGGAGATAGTCGGCGTGCCGACGCTGAGTATGCAGCGCATCCGCGGTCAGCAGCACATCGGTCAGGTCGATGCGGTCCAGCAGCGGGGCGAACGCGGGGATCTCACTGGACTTGCCGCCCTCCCCACTGACCTGGGTCTGGCCGAGCACGACCCCACTTGCGGGGTCAAACGCGGCCAGCAGATGCACCTGGGTCCCGTCTTCGGTGCGGGCACCGCGGGCGGTCTTCCCGTCGACCGCGACCACCCGCATCTGCCCGGGTGGCGGGTCGGGTCGCCGCGCGATCAGCCATCCGGACACCGCCGCATCGAGCGCGTCGAGGTCGATCTTCTGCAGGATACGGCGGACCGTGGACTCATTCGGTGCTCGCCGCCCGATGCCCAACCGCAGCCGGGCGCTCACCGGCAGCTCGTGGGCCCATTCGGCGATCGCGACGTAGGAGCGAGCACCGGCCAGAACCGCGCACACGCCGATCGCCAGCACGGTCACCAGCCGATGCCGACACCCCCGCGCCTTCCGCGGATCGGGTACCGCCGCCAGCGCGGCCAGCAGATCCGCGTCCGGACCGACGCCATCAAGCCCGCCATGGAGCCCAGTGTTCTCGGACAGGACGGCGATCGGCGAAGATGCAGACGCGGGCACGGCTCGGCTCCAGGAGATCGGACTGGCGTAGGAACCATCATGATCACCCGAACGAGGCGTGCCCGCCCCTCTACCCCTTCAACGGCGCGTCACCGCGCCGACACGCCGCACCAAGCGACCTTGCCGACGCCCTGCTTCCGCACCCAGATCGGGCGGCACTGGTACAAGGCGCTACGACGCCGCAGCCAGCGCACACGCCTGAACTGGAC
>DATMCA010000108.1:0-4142 GCA_035559015.1 Umezawaea sp.
GGCGCGCAGCTCGGTCTCGGGGTCCTCGCCGGAGAGCTTCGCCAACGCCGCCACGACGAACAGCGTCGTCGCCGAGTCGTCGCCGCCCGCCGACGTGCTCGTCCCAGCGGAGGCGGCATGCCATCCCGGGAGCAGGTCGACCGGGAACCCCGCGCGCTTGGTGCGCTGCGCCAGCTTCGCCGCCAGCGCCACGGCGGGCTGCCCGAGGGCGACACCGTCCACACTGGACTCGCGCTGCTTCTCCGCCTGCTTCAGCTCCTCCCAGCGGACCTGCTGGGTGGAGGAGTCGCGCACCGCGGAATCACCGCCCGCGAACACGTGCGGGTGCCTGCCGACGAGCTTCGCCACCAGTTCGGCGGCAACGTCGTCCACGGTGAACGCGTCCGAGCCGTGCTCGGCGGCGACGCGGGCGTGGAACAGGACCTGGAGCAGCACGTCGCCCAGCTCCTCGCGCATGGCCGCGCGGTCGCCGTCCTCGATGGCCTCCAGCAGTTCGAAGGTCTCCTCGACCAGGTACTGCCGCAGCGAGTCGTGGTCCTGCTCGGCGTCCCACGGGCACCCGCCGGGCGACCGCAGCCGGTCCATGACGGCCACCGCGTCGAGCAGGCCGGCCCCGACGGGCAGGCCGATCACCGGAGCGCCCGCCGCCACGAGGACAGCGGCGGCGGGGTCGGCGACCGACACCGCGACGAGCACGACGGCCTCGTCGCGGGCCAACTCCACCAGCTTCTCGGGAGCGGGCGGCGGCTCGTCGACGCCGAACACGTGCGCCGCGCCGCGCAGGTGCGACAACGCGGCGACGGGCAGCACGTCGGCCGCACCGCGCAGGACCACGGCCGTTCCGGGGGCCAGGGTCACGGCTTGGGCTGCTGGACGGCGACCTGGAAGCCCGCCTTCTCGCCTTCGCTCGGCGCGACACCCATGGCCGAGGTGTCCCACACGCCGTAGCGCGGGTTGACCCGGATGTTCAGCTCGTCCGAGAACTGCTGGAGCATCCGCAGGCCGATGCCCGCGAGCACGTCCGGCGTCAACTCCTGCGAGCCGCCGTCAGCCGACGGGCGCGCGTTCGTGGAGCGCTCCTTGACGTGCGCGACGATCCAGTTGCCCTGCTCGGGCGACGGCGGGAACGCGATCACCGTGTCGGCCGGGACGCCGAACAGCAGCGTGGTCGCGAGCTGCGGCGACTGCGAGGAGGACACCTGCGCGTCCGTCTCGCCTGCCTGCGAGTCCTTCTGCTTGGCGTCGCGGACGAACTGGGCCATCTTGCCGGGGTCGCGGGCGACCTGCTTGGCCTTGTCGATCGCTTCCTGCGTGTCGTTCGCGTAGAAGTAGTCGAACCTCACGGCGAGCTTGTCCGCGTACTTGCGGCCGATCTCGACCTGGAGCAGCTGGTCGCGGGCGCGCTCGTTGCGGAAGGTGTCCGCGTCGAAGAACGTGCCCTCGCTGAGCTGCTCGGCGCCACCGGCCTGCTCCAGCAGCTGGCTGAGCGTGTCCTCGGAAACGCTGACCTTCTCGCGGTCGGCCGCCCGCAGGGTCAGCTCGTGCTGGATCTTGAACGTGAGGATGTCGCGCGCGGTCTTGTCCAGCTTGGCCTGCGGCGCGCCGCCCTCCTGGGCCTGCCCGCCCTCGGGCTGGCGGTCGAGGTAGCTCGACAGCCTGTCCTGGACGAGGTTCAGGGGGATCACGGTGTCGCCCACGATCGCGGCCGAACCAGCCTGCGACGGACCTGAGCCGCAGCCCGCGAGGAGCAGCGCGGCGGCAGCGCCGAGCAGGGTGAATCGCCGGTACCGGGACCTCAGCACAGTGCTCACGAGGCTACCTTCTCACGCCCCAGTGGTCGCGCTCACAGCGCTACCCGCCAACGAGTCCAGGAAGTGCGCGCACCAGTCCAGAAGTTCCTGGTCGCGCAGCTGGGGTGCACCCATTCGGCCGCCTGCCGCGCCCTCCGTCGGGCGCGGAACGGACACCGTGGACACCGACTCCTTGTAGACCGCCTTCGGGTGCAGCCTGCGCAGCCGGACGAGCTGCGAGTCCTTCAGCGGCATCGGCGCGAACCGGATCGTGTTGCCCTGCGACGCGACCTCGGTGACGCCGTGGCGGCGGCACGTCTGGCGCAGGGTGGCGACCGCGAGCAGCCGGTCCACCGGCAGCGGTGGCGTGCCGTAGCGGTCCTTCAGCTCGTCCAGCACGGCCTGGAGGGCGGCGGCGTCCCCGGCGGCGGCGATCTTGCGGTACGCCTCCAGCCGCAGCCGCTCGCCCGGCACGTAGTCGTGCGGGATGTGCGCGTCGACGGGCAGGTCGATCCGGACGTCGGCCAACTCCTCCTCCACCTCCGACTCGGCGCCGGCGTGCTTGCGGAAGGCCTCCACGGCCTCGCCGACCAGCCGGATGTAGAGGTCGAAGCCGACGCCCGCGATGTGACCGGACTGCTCCGCGCCGAGGATGTTGCCCGCGCCGCGGATCTCCAGGTCCTTCATCGCGACCGCCATGCCCGCGCCCAGCTCGGTGTTCTGCGCGATCGTCGCGAGCCGGTCGTGCGCGGTCTCGGTGAGCGGGGACTCCGGCGGGTACAGGAAGTACGCGTACCCGCGGTCGCGACCCCGGCCCACGCGGCCGCGCAGCTGGTGGAGCTGCGAGAGGCCGAGCATGTCGCCGCGCTCGACGATCAGCGTGTTCGCGTTGGAGATGTCCAGGCCGGTCTCGACGATCGTCGTGCAGACGAGGACGTCGTACTCGTTCTCCCAGAACCCCTCGATGATCTTCTCCAGCTTGTCCTCGTTCATCTGGCCGTGCGCGGTCACGACCCGCGCCTCCGGCACCAGCTCGCGGATCTTGCGCGCGGCCCGCTCGATCGAGGAGACCCGGTTGTGCACGTAGAAGACCTGGCCGTCGCGCAGCAGCTCGCGGCGGATCGCCGCACCCACCTGCTTGTCGTCGTAGCCGCCGACGTAGGTGAGGATCGGGTGCCGCTCCTCCGGCGGGGTCAGGATCGTGGACATCTCGCGGATGCCCGCGAGGCTCATCTCCAGCGTGCGCGGGATCGGCGTGGCGGACATGGTCAGCACGTCGACGTGCGTCCGGAGCGCCTTGATGTGCTCCTTGTGCTCGACGCCGAACCGCTGCTCCTCGTCCACGATCACCAGGCCGAGGTCCTTGTACCGCAAGCCCTTCTGCAACAGCCGGTGCGTGCCGATGACGACGTCGACCGAACCGTCCTCCAGCCCGGCTACGACCTGCTCCGCGTCCAACGGGTCGGTGAAGCGGGACAAGCCCTTCACCGTCACGGGGAACGCGCGCATCCGCTCGGCGAACGTGTTCAGGTGCTGCTGCGCCAACAGGGTCGTCGGCACCAGCACCACGACCTGCTTGCCGTCCTGCACCGCCTTGAACGCCGCGCGCACCGCGATCTCGGTCTTGCCGTAGCCGACGTCGCCGCAGATCACCCGGTCCATCGGGACCGACCGCTCCATGTCGGCCTTGACCTCGTCGATCGCGGCCATCTGGTCGACCGTCTCGGTGAACGGGAACGCGTCCTCCAGCTCCCGCTGCCACGGCGTGTCCGGCGCGAACGCGTGGCCGGGCGCGGACTGCCGGGCCGCGTAGAGCTGCACCAGCTCCGCCGCGATCTGCTTGACCGCCTTGCGCGCCTTGGTCTTCGTGTTCTTCCAGTCCGACCCGCCGAGCTTGTTCAACGTCGGCAGCTCGCCGCCGACGTACCGCGAGATGTCGTCGAGCTGGTCCGTGGGCACGAAGAGCCGGTCGCCCGGCTGGCCCCGCTTGCTGGAGCCGTACTCCAGCACCAGGTACTCGCGGGTCGCGCCCGCGACCGTGCGCTGCACCATCTCGATGTACTTGCCGATGCCGTGCTGCTCGTGCACGACGTAGTCGCCGAGCCGCAGCGCCAACGGGTCGACGCTGTTGCGCCGCCGCGACGGCATCTTGCGCATGTCCTTCGTGGACGTCCCGCCGCGACCGCCGGTCAGGTCGGTCTCGGTGAGCACCACCAGCGCCAGGTCGGGGATGGAGAAGCCCTCTTCGAGCGTGCCGCGCACGACCGTGACGAGTCCGGCCTTCGGCGGCTCGACCAGGCCGTCCTCCGCCAGCGTCGACGCCACGTCGGCGTCCCGGAGCTGCTGCGCCGC